>JAOZJV010000046.1 GCA_029935695.1 Candidatus Krumholzibacteriia bacterium
GTTTTTTTCCAAATCAAATCGTTGGCTGGCACCGTCAATGTCATCTAAAACATCGTTAACAAGCCAGGATTTACCAACTTGGCGGGCACCTTCAATGATAATCACTTCATGACGGTCAGGATCGACAATCATGTTTTTAAGGGTGCGATGAATCTCTCTACGCATTGCTATTATCCTTGTATTTCATGAAAAACAACAAATTTGTTAAATGTATTTTACAAAAATACAGAAAAACGGCAAGCGTTTTCTTTGAAAACTAGAATAATTGTCTTTTGTCAGCTACCGCACCAGCGTCATCTTATGCCGAGCCGTCCGGCCGTCAGCCTTAACCTGCACAAAATACAGCCCACTGGGCATCTCCAGCCCGGCTCGTGACCGTCCGCTCCAGCGCATCTCATGCTGTCCTGCATCCAGGCTCCCCTGGTGCAGGCGGTCCACCAAATGACCACGCACGTCAATAATGTCCACCGAAACGGTGCCTGCATTTTCCAAAGTGAACGATACGGTGGTCAGCGGGTTGAAAGGATTGGGATGATTGGCCAGACCAAAGCCGCCGGTCACCATGGGCGTATCATTCACACCGGTGGATGTGGGCAGGGTCAGGCTGAACATGCTGCGGCCGTGGGTGCCTGCCACCAGGGTCTTGGTGGGATGGTGGTATTTAAGATCCAGCACCGGAGCATTGGGTAATCCGGCACCAAGAACATGCCAGCTGGTCCCGTCGTCCGTGGTGAAATAACAACCCACATCGGTGCCCACGTAGATGGTTCCGTCAAGGTCGGGATCGGCCACCAGGCAGTTGACCGGAGCGTCGGGCAGGTCACTGCTGATGTCGGTCCAGCTGCCGCCGCCGTTGGTGCTCTTGAAGACGTGTCCTTCGTTTTCATCCCAGCGCAAACCACTGAACGTGACGTACATGATGTTGGAGTTGTTGGCATCATAGGCCACGCGGGTGACCCAGCGGTTGGGCAGGGTGGATGAAATCATGGTCCAGCCGCCGAAAATGGGAGAGTACTTCCAGACCCGGCCATCGTCGGTGCCGGCCATGACATTGGCGGGGCTTGAAGGGGAGCAGGCCAAAGTGGTGACGGTGCCAAATCCGGCACCCTGGTCGCCACCAGTCAGGTCGTCGCTGATGGCGGTCCAGTCGTCGCCCTGGTTGGTGCTTTTGTACACCCGGTGCGTACCAAGGTACATGGTGGTGGGCGTCTGGGGAGCCATGATCACCGGCATGGACCAGTTGATCCGGTCACCATAAGAAACACCATCCATGCAGCCACTGAAATATGTTCCGCCACTGGTGCTTTTGTTCAAGCCGCCGTTTTGGTACTCGGCAAAAATATTGTCGTTATCGGTGGGGTCGACCAGGCAATGGAAACCGTCGCCGCCCAGGATGTGCTCCCAGTCGTCAAGGTCTCCGGTCATGGTGCGCCAGGTGCCGTTGTCCTGGGTGCCACCGTACAGACGTTCGGGGTATTGCTCGTCGATGGCGATGGCGTAGAACTGACTGGTGGGCTGGTTGCTGACCTTGGTCCAGTTGCTGCCGCTGTCGTTGCTGTAATAAAGTCCGCCGTCGTTGCCTTCATACACCTTGTTTGGTTGGCTGGGGGCAAAGGCCATGGCGTGATGATCCACGTGCATGTTCGAGCCTTCTTCATTCCAGCTGCCACCGCCATTGGTGGTGCGGTAAAAAGGCAGACCCAGAATAAAAACGTTGTTGGGGTTGGACGGATCCACCCGGATATTACCGAACCACCAGCCGTAGCTGCTGTAGACATTGCTCAGACTGGAGGATCCGGCATTGCTCCAGCTGTCGCCGCCATTAGTGGTTTTATAGGTGCCGGAGTAATAGCCGGTGGCATCGGCATACACGGTGTAAAGAATATTGGGCTGAGATGTGCAAAGGGTGAGGCCGATGCGGCCGTTGCTGCCGCCGGGCAGTCCGCTGGTCAGGTGTTCCCAATTATCGCCACCATCGCTGGTGCGCCAGATGCCGCTGCTGGGGCCGCCGCTGCGCCGGTAGGTCAGGCCGCGGGTGCGTTCCCACATGGCCACATACAGAATGTCCGGGTTTTCAGGATTCATGACCAGGTCGATGGCTGCAGTGGAATCGGTCAGGGCGAAGCAGCGTTCCCAGTTGTCGCCGCCGTCGCTGGTGCGGTACACACCACGGTTGGGGCCGGTGCCGAACAACTTGCCGGTCACCGCAGTAAAAACCTTGTCACTGTCGGTGGGGTCTACGGCGATGCGCGCAATGTAACGGCCGTCGGCCAGGCCTTTGTTCTGCCAGCTGGTGCCGCCGTCATCGGAACGGTAAATACCCAGACCGAAGAAACTGTAACTGCCGGCGTTGGCTTCACCGGTGCCCACCCAAACGGTTTCCGGATGGCTTGGATCCACAGTCACGGCGCCACAGCTGATGGCTGCCTCGTCGTCAAAAACAGGAGCCCAGTCCACACCGCCGTTGGTGGTTTTAAAAACGCCGCCACTGGCCATGGCTGCATAGGCTGTATTGGCATCGGTGGGATGCACTGAAAGATCAGTGACGCGCCCGCCAATGTTCACGGGGCCGCGCTCATCCCAGACCGTGTCGCGGTGCAAATTTTTGTCACCCGAGGCACGCAGCTGCCGGGCTTCTTTCTTTTTTTCCATAGCCTGGTCAATGGCCAGGCGGAAGCTTTCCTGTTTGATCTCGCCATGGGGATAGGCCCGTTGATTGAAAAACCACATGTTGGGAGCCATGGAGGGCTCGCGGCCTTTGGTGGGTTCGTTGGCAGGAGCCAGCAGCAGGACGGGCGCAATGAGAGCCACAAGGGCAAACAGGGACAGGACACGGCGGGTCATTTCAGCCTCCGGGCAAGAAAAAAGGATCCGTAGGGGTTGGTTGGACCAACCATCGAGCGGACCAAATGATAACTCTCCTGATTATAACATAAATCTTTGAGGCGTGGGTATTAATCCGACCCGGCCTGAGGCAATTTGATGGTCACTCTGGCTCCACCCAGGGGTGAGCTGCCGGGTTCCAGGGTTCCGCCCTGATCCTGGACGATCTTCAGACTGGTGGCCAGGCCCAATCCGGTGCCCCCGGCTTTGGTGCTGAAAAAAGGTGTGCCGAACTGTTTGCGGGCTTGGGGGGTGAAACCCGGACCGGTGTCCATCACGTCGCAACAGCATATTCCGCCATGATTCTGAAACCGGAAAACAAGGCGTCCATCCGGTCCGCTGGCTGCCGCCCCGTTGAGGGCCAAATTCAACAGAACCTGCCGAATTTGCTCTCTGTTGCCCATGGCGAGGTAAGATGGGTCCTCGGCCAAAACTTCACTTTCAACGGTGCTGAAATCAGGGTGATGCCTGATCATTTCCGCCACCGCATGGGCTTCTTTCAGAAAATCAAATGACGCTCTTTCACCGGGTTCACTGCGGGCAAATTCCAGAAATCGGGTCAGGACGGCGTTGAGGCGCTTGGCCTCGTCCATGAGAATGCTCAGCATGCGGCCTTTGGGATGTTCGGGGTCGAAATCATCGGCCAGGACTTCAGCGGAACCCTGGATGCTGGCCAGAGGATTGCGGATTTCATGGGCCAGACCTGCCGAGAGCTGCCCCACAGCGGCCAGACGGGTGCTGCGCATCAATTCTGCTTCCATGGCCGATTTTTCTTCGAGAGTGTGCTGCAAATCATTCCGGGCGTGATGCAAATGGTCGCTCAGGGTGCCGGTCAGAAGTCCCACGCCCAGGTAAAGCGCCATTTCGATGATTTTGTCCAGGGTGGACCCGCAGGAGCTGCATGTGGCGATGAAAGCGTGAGGATAAAAGGCCAGTCCCACCGCCAGGCTCACGATCAGGCCGCCTTTTTTGCCACCCCGGAAGCCACCCAGAATGATAGGCAGAAAAAAGAACAGTTTGTAGACCCCATGCAGTTCATGCAGGTGGGATTCGTGGGTGTAATGCAGGAAGGAGATGAGGATCAGTAACAGGAAGATCAGTCCGTATTTCCTCATGAGGACCACAGGGGAATTATCCGAAACCACTTTTAACAACTTTCTTTTTTGAACCAGGAGAAAATTTCATGACAACAGTATACAACCAAAATGAAAAACCGTTACCCCTTGATCAAATGAGGTTTAACTGGACAAATGCACCAGGATGTTAAATAATTGACAAAGCATAATCAGTCTAATTTTGTTACCGGCCGCATTGGAGAAATCCTTGGCCAAAGTCACTGCAAAACCAACCCTTGGCTTTCTACTCGCTTCCATCAGCGAGCAATTGGCCATGGTCTGCGGAGATGACGATCAGGTGCGGCATGATTGTGCCCAGATGATCAGTCAGATATCTCATCCACCACGTCCTTCCCATATGAAATATCTCCGGAAACTGGCCAAGCTGTTGGCCGTAACCGACGATTTTATCGCGTTGCCTGTTTATGAAATGCTGGCGGATTTCGCTGTAAAAATGGACAAGCCATGGCCTCTGTTGAAAGCTTTGTTGCAAGCCGCGGATGAAGGCGTTGCCCAACTGGCCACAGAGTTGACTCTGGAATTGGTGAACAAAAAAAAACTTCCCCTGAACCGGCCTCTGTTGAGGGAATATGCCCGTTTGATGGATCTGGAATTCAGCCCTTTTGAGGATGAAGATCTGCTGGAGCTGCTCATCACAACGGTGGAGCAGCATCACGTGTCGGAGGGCGGTGACGGTTTGCTCACTCTTCTGCGCAAAGATTCAGATGACAAAATTCGGAAACTGGCTGCCCAGCTTTTGGACAAAGATGGCGGTCCCGCTCCAGCGGAAAACGCCCGGTTGATTTTGGGCAGCAGAGCTTATGGTATTCTCAGTCCTTATCTTGATTACACCCGCGCAACACATAAAGATCTGTACGACCTGAGTGGGGGAAAACGCCTGCCGGGTCGGGTGGTGGACCTGTTCCGCACTGCTGGCAAAAACCATGGTGAGATGTTGGTGCGCGAAGCTGTGGCGACGGTGGGGTGGGCCCATGTGAATTTGGGACTGCGCATCGACCACTATGTGGAGATGGTTCTGCCGGGAACTCTTCCTCTGCTGGTGAGAGAGAATGAAGCCGTCTTGTTCTCACAGACTGAAGCCAATATTGGGGGCGATTTCCACTTGATCACCACCCATGGCGGGACGGCAACAAAGCCTGGTAACCATCGTGAAAAAAGTGACCCGGTGGATCGATTCCGAGTCCTGAATATTACTCATGCGGAACTGTTGGGAGAGATTCTGGATGTGGTCCCTCTGGACAAGGCAAAGACCGAACGCATCTACGTCTTCATTGATTCGGTGGTGGAAACCTACGCCTCTCTTTTTGCAGATTTAAGTGAAGATTGCACCATCCTGCCGCAGTTGTGGAAGGAGCTGAGAGATCGTGTGACCACAGCCTTGGCTGACGAGCCGGAAACGGGTCCCGTCTCGGCGGAATTGACCCGTCTGGTGCTGGCCTTTGAAGATCCGGCCAATCTGGGAGAAGTGCGATCGATTCACGGCCTCAAGCGCTATCTGCATCAGAAGGGCCTGAAGCTGGGCTTCAAAATGGTGGACACCACCCATGCCCCGAACCGAACCGTGGATTTGATTCTGGTTAAGCCTGGTGCCCCAAAGGTCACCAACATAACCATTCGTTATGCGGAATTTGAAGCAGGGATTGAGAACTCGCCCCAGGAGTTGTTGCCTTTTCCCGTGCGCATCGTAGCTGAAAATTTAGCCCGGCAGATGCTGCATGGCGCCAAGTCCTTCCCCACCGTGGATGTGTTTATCTTCGGCAACGAAGTCCATTATTACCTGGCATTCCGTAACCATCCGGCATTTTTGCGGGTCGATTATTCACCTCCCCAGCGCGGAGGTATGGTAGATCTGGAGTACTACGGTGTCTCCAATTATGAAGTGGACCTGCATCCCAATCCGAACCTGGACGCCATCCGACTGATGTTCAGAACTTTGGGTTTTGATGTGCGCATGGAAGGCATGCGTCTGTTTGTGCGGTACGACAAGGAGCGCAGTTTTTCCCTGGGTGATTTGTGTGATCATGTGGCCGCCCTGTTGCGCATGGCTCCGTATCTGATGGAAGTGGACTGGGTCATCGGTTCAATCAAACTGCCTGCCGGGTCCCGCCAGAAGGTGGCCGAGCATTGGGCCGATCGTATGCGGCGCAGCGGGGTCTTGCCCATGGATGCCATCCTGAATCAAAAACGCACGGGAGTATTGGTGGATAATGCTCACGGACCCACCGGAGTGGAGGAGTTTCTCTGGGATGGCCGGGGCTCTTGTGTGGATTGTTTCAGCCAAAAACCACCGGTAGATTTCCTGGATCAATTGACCTCGGCTTTGGCTGACCTTGCTCTGCCGGTTCCTGCCTTGCAGGAAGAAGCCAGACAAGGATTGCTGTCTTTGCTGGAGGTGGAAAAAACCGTTCTGAAGCCGGTGCGGGAAGCCTTGAAAGTGGGCCGAATTTATTCTCGGGAAAATAAACTTCATCGTGCCTCTCACGAGCTGTTTCAGGTGATTCATGAAGCTGAATATTTCGCCACTCTGCTGGCCGATGGTGGCGATAGTGCGGCGCAGTCGTGCAGGCTGGCCCGTCCCTTGGCCGAGTTGGAACGGTTTGTGGAATTCATCCCGACGGGTTTTGTGGGTGGCTTGGTGGTGGAGCGATCCAGGGTGACAGTTTTAGGCAGTGATCTGAGTGTTTTTGTGGTCAGGGATGCCCACGGGGTGATTCGGCTGGGTGCCTATTGCGAAGAATCCCGGTTGATGCGCCACCGCCGGCGGGAAACAGATTCATGGAAATCCAATGCTCATCTTGATGCCCATCACTTGTGGGAACTTCTGCTGAGCGCCAACTATCTGGCGGGTGCTCTTTCTCCAAAAACCTGTGACCCGGTGTTGGATCTGGCTGATTTGCAGGCTCAGGCTTTGCTCTGCCGTCCGGCAGAGGATCGTCCCGCTCATGCTGATGAACGCGTCCTCAAAGGATTGAAAGCGGCCCCGGGACGAGCCGTTGGGCCGGTCCTTTTTGGAACCGAAGGGCGCCAACCCAGGGATTTGGCAGGGGCCATTCTGGTGGCTCGCAAAGTGTGTCCCACAGACAACCAGTTTCTATGCCAATGCGCGGGGATTCTCTCCACAGGGGGCGCGGTGCTCAGTCATGCGGCCCTGCTGGCCATTCAGTTCGGAAAGCCGGCCATGGTGGCGGAAGGAGATTGGGACGATGTATGCGGGGTGCCTGCTCTGCGATTTGAGATCCCAGAGTATCGCGAGGATGAGCATGAGGTTCGTGGGTTAACGGTTTGCGAAAGAGAAATAATTCGACTGCACAGTGAAGAATTGCTGGAGAATGACCTGGTCATCCTTGATGCCGATGAAAGCCTGGTGCAAATCATCGGCCAGGATCGCGACACCCTGGCTTTGTGGGATGGCTTGCGTCTGTTGGGAGAGTCTTGTGCCCGAGCGGATCAGGTGGTGGATGATGTCGATGTTCTGGAAGTGCGGGCGCAACAATTGCGGGCCCGCCATCAGATCCAGAAAATTGTGGACCGGCTCATCGATCCGGTGTTGACGGCTTTTGCCGTGGAAGAAATTGTGGTCGGCGAAACCATGGAAAAAGTGACCAGCACCGATAAAAAACGACTGTTGTCCCGCATCATGGCCAATGGTCGGGTCGCGGAATCAGCCCAGGATAAACTCCGTGAAATCAGCCGCCACCTGGCCGACTGTTGCGCCACGGCCGAGCGGACGGCCATGCAGCAAATTCCCACGGCAAATTTCCTTTACGAAGTTCTGGGTTTGCGATTGCGAGCCATGCATTGGCGGGTGACGTTGACCGATACGGTGCTGCTTCTGCAACAGTTTGGCGTGGAAAAGGAATTGCCGTCCTGTCCCGACCAGACAGCCGTCAGTGAGCAGGCCCGCGTTCGTCTGGACGATTTGCGCAGTGAACTTCTGGAGAAGTTAGCGGAGGATTTGACCGTCAATGGGTTTGCCTCCCGTCATCTTCAGCGGCGCATCGGGCGCATCGGGACAGTTTTGGGGACAGCCATGCCCCGGCCGGAATTGATTATGGAAAGCCAGGAAATTTTAGCCAAGGTGGACTCAGAGTCCCTGAAGGCCACCAAAGCTGAATGGGTTTTGAAAGCTGCACAGTGTGGGCTGGAGTCGCACCCGCTCATCGGTTGGAAAGCAGCAAACCTGGCTGAAATGGATCGTTTGGCTGGGGCAGAAACCGTCCCTCCGTGGTTTGTGGTCACCAATTTTGCTTTCAGCCGGATGTTGGAGCAACCCGTGAGCTCGGCTGAATACCTTGTGGCTGGTGTGCGGACATTGGCTGAAGCCATCCAATTTGTTTTGCGCCGTCATGAACTGGACAACCGAGCCAGGTGTGAAGCCATTCGTCATTTGTGGATTGAAACAAAACTGCCTGATGAGTTGCTCCGGATGTTGAAGGCCGCTCATGCCCAACTGGTGAATGATGATGCTTTTGTGGCTCTGCGTTCGTCCTCCTGTGATGAGGACACCGAAACGGTTATGCGCGCCGGCGAGTTTGAGAGTTTTCTCTATGTTCGCGGGTTGGATTCCCTGCTGGAACATTTGCGGTTGACCTGGAGCGGGTTGTGGACCGAGCGAGCCCTGTATTCACGCGATGCCGCGGGCACCACTTTGCAGTGGCCAGCCGGCGGGGTGGTGGTGCAGCGCATGGTGGGTGCCCGGGTGTCAGGAGTTTTGCAGACGGTGAACGTGGCCCGGGGCGATCTGCGCGAACTGCTGATCAATGTGAGCCTGGGTTTGGGTGAAGGCATCGTCTCGGGTTTGGTGGCTGCGGATCTGGTCACCGTGGTGAAAGATTTTACCACCGGCGAAGATCCTACCCATCTGAACTATCTGACCAATGACAAACCCGAGCAAATGGTCTTTGACCACCGCCGTGGCTGGGGCACACGTTTGGAAGAAACTCTCTACCATCAGCGCCTTCGTCCGGCTCTGGAGTATTTCGAGCTATGCGAAATCGTCGCCAAAGCCTGCGCTCTGGAGAACGGTTACGGCTATCCGCTGGATATTGAATTTGCCATTGAGGACGACCGTCTGTGGCTGTTGCAGGCCCGTCCCATCGCCACGTTCCGCGCCGAGTTGCGCAAGACCGTGGAGCACTTTCCGCTGAGTATTGAACCGGGGGTACCAGGGTGATCAGGAAACAGGATTCACTGGATTATCACAGCAAGGGTCGGCCAGGAAAAATTGGGGTCACGGCCACCAAGTCCTGTATTACGCCCAGGGAAATCCGGTTGGCGTATTTGCCAGGAGCAACTTTCCCTGCCGAGGAAATTGCCAAAGATCCGGCGGCGGTTTTTCGCTACACATCCCGGGGAAATCTGGTGGGTGTGATCACCGATGGATCGGCTGTGCCGGGCATGGGGAATGTGGGGCCCCGGGCGGCCAAGCCGGTGCAGGAAGGCATCGCCATCCTGCTGAAACGTCTGGCTGATATTGATGTCTACGATTTGGAGTTGAACCAGACCGATGTGGACGGATTCGTGGAGACAATGCGCCTGCTGGAACCCACTTTTGGAGCCTTGAATCTCAAGGATATCCAGGCGCCTCACGGGTTGCACATTTATGATCGGCTGCGGGAAGTGATCGAGATTCCGGTCTTTCATGAGAACCTTTACGGCACAGCCGTGGTGGCGCTGGCTGCTCTGATCAATGCCCTGGAATTAGTCGACAAGCAAATGGATGAAGTGCGGGTGGTGATCTGCGGCGCCGGCACCGTGGGCATCGGTTGCGCGCGATTGTTGTTGAAGCAGGGAGTGCAGCCGGAAAATCTGCTCATGTACGATGTGGATGGTTTGATTCACACCGGCCGCAAGGACCTGCATCAGTACCAGCAGGAATTTGCCAGCGATTCATCTCTTGCCACTTTGAGTGATGGTCTTGCCGGTGCTGATGTTTTCCTCGGGGCTTCATCTGGTGGTGTTTTGAAGATGGAAATGATCCGTTCCATGGCCCGCTTCCCTATCATTTTTGCCATGGCAACACCAGAGCCTGAGATCAGTTACGAGGAAGCTAGAGCCAGCAGGCAGGACGCCATTGTGGCCACGGCTTTGGATATGCATCCCAATGCCATCGTGGATTTGCTGAGCTTCCCCTACATCATTCGCGGTGCTCTGGATGTGCAGGCCACCAGCATCACCGAAGGAATGTTTCTGGCGGCAGCCCGGTCTTTGGCCGAACTGGCCCGGGAAGATGTTCCCGAAGAAGTTGAGCGGGCCTATGGCGGTCAGCGGTTCAGCTTTGGGGCTGAGTATTTGCTCCCCAAGCCCCTGGATCCCAGAATTTTCGTGCGCCAATCGGCCGCTGTTGCCGAGCAGGCTATTGCCGAAGGTGTTGCCAACCAGCCGCTGGCCAGGCAGGAGTACGAAGGAAGGCTGTCGGTGCGTCTGGGCACAGGCCGGGAAAAGATGCGGGAGTTGCTCATGCGCGCCCGGCAGAATCCTCGCCATGTGGTGTTTACCGAAGGCACTAACGAGACCATTTTGAGGGCCTGCAGCCAGCTCATGGACGAAGGAATTGCCTCACCCATTCTGCTGGGAAATGAAACCGAGGTTCGGGAGAAAATTGATAGTCTGGGGTTGGATCTGGGCGGGGCCAAATTCATCGACCCTCGGCGCAGTCTTCATTTTGAGGAGTATTGCGAAGAGTATTTTCAGATGCGTCAGCGTCACGGAATTATTCGGGCTTTGGCAGGTGATCGTATGCGCCAGCCCGATTGTTTCGGGGCCATGATGGTGCACAGTGGTCACGCCGACATGATGATTGCCGGCTCATCGACCCACTTCACCGAAACACTGCTGACTTTGCTGGAGATCATCGGTCCTGCCCCCGGGGTGAGCCGGATTTCCAGTCACCATCTGGTGCTGATGCCCAAGGAAGTGGTATTGCTTGCTGACTGCGCGGTCAATATTGATCCCACGGCGGAACAACTGGCGGAAATTGCCCTGCAGGCAGCCACCACCGCCCAGGCCCTGGGTGTGGAGCCGAGGGTGGCCATGCTCTCGTTCAGCAATTTTGGCAGCACCAGCCATCCCAATGCCCAGAAAGTTCAGCGGGCTGTGGAAATTGTCAAAGCCCAGGCACCGGAACTGGAAATTGAAGGGGAGATGCAACTGGCCACGGCGCGCCATTCCGGGCTGCGTCATGAAATTTTCCCGTTTGCGAATTTGACCGGCGATGCCAATGTTCTGGTCTTCCCGGATTTGCAGTCGGGAAACCTGACCATGCAGTCGTTGCAGCACATGGCCGAGGCCATTCCCATCGGGCCTTTGCTGATGGGCACAAGGTTGCCGGTGCATATTCTGCAATACGGAGAAACGGTGCAGGGTGTGGTGAATCTGACGACGGTGGGGGTGGTGCAGGGCTGATTGTTTGCGGTTCAAACAAATTGAATTATGCTGTCTTCGGGGGATAGCAAATAACCACAACACAACTCAATTGAAGGGAGGATTCAAGTCTCGCCCACCTGTGGCTGTGCGCATCCTGCTGCTTGCTGAAGTTTGGGGATACCCGGGAGGTGCCCCGGCGACTGTTTTAGCTGCCTGGGCATACGGTGAACAACCACCGTGGAGAGACTAAAAGGAAGGTAAATCATGTTACGATTGATTTGTTCAGCCTTGATCTTATTGCTTGCTTTTTCTGCCTTTGCCGATGATCAGGAAGTGGGGTCCAGTGGCCCCGGATCTTTTGAAAATACTTCATTCCAATCATTCATTCCGTCTGAAGAAGGCGGCAGGGTAGGTGGTGATACCATCGAAAGCGCCTTCCCGGTTGAGGCCCTACCCTTCAATGATTTTGGCAACACTATTTTATTCACGAATGAGTACAACGATATATGT
>JAOZJV010000520.1:0-1900 GCA_029935695.1 Candidatus Krumholzibacteriia bacterium
ATGGAAGTGCTGCACCTGACAGCCAGCGGACATCCCATGGCCATGCTGCGCCAGTGGCTCCAGCAGCAGGGTGTGGTGTGCGCCCGGGATCTGCCGGGTTTTGCCGGACGCCGGGTGCGAGTGGCCGGCAAGTTGATCACCGCCAAAAGTGCGCGCGTTAAAACCACCGGACAGCCTATGAAATTTCTCACTCTTGAAGATGAAACAGACCTGGTTGAAGTCACTCTCTTCCCGGAAATTTACGCCCGGTATGGAGCCCGTCTGCTCAGCCGCGGGCCTTATCTGGTCAGCGGATTGGTGGAAGATGATCACGGATCCATCACAGTGACGGCCGATAGCCTTGAAGTGATCTGACAACAAACTCTGACAGGGGGTTTCAGCGATTTTCACCAACCTTGAATAATTGCAAAAAAACGTTTGATTTCTCTATTCCCATGAGCCACCTTGTGCGCTCAAATCCCCAAATGGTGCCGCATCTGCCGGCGCCATTTTGTGAATAACGGCTGGCAACAGCAATCTTCAATTGGAGGTGAATCATGGGTATCATGGCTTTCCTGCTTCTCTCATTCTCGTCTCTGTTCGCGGTCATCGACCCGCTCGGAGCCATTCCATTTTACAGCGGTCTGACCTCGCACATGGACCACAAACAAAAACGCAAAACACTGTTGCGGGCCTTGGCGGTGGCGTTTGGTGTCCTGGTTGTCTTCATCCTGGCCGGGCACCAGGTGCTTGAACTTTTCGGGATCACCCTGGACGCGTTCCGCATCGCCGGTGGTATCATTTTCTTTGGCATCGGCCTGGATATGTTGCAATCGAAACCCCGGCGCTGGCGCACAGGCATCCGCAAAGCCTACGCCGCCGATTTGGAAGCGCAGGAAGAAGAAGATACAGAAGAAGAAATTGATGACCCGTCCATCACCCCGTTGGGCATTCCCCTGCTGGCCGGTCCCGGGTCCATCACCACGGTGATGGTGCTGACGCCCCAAGCGCCCACCGACTTCGGTCCCGGCCTGGTGATTGCCGCCGTGCTTGCCATCCTGATGCTGACGGGCGCCATTCTGATGGGTGCCGATGTTGTACTCAAAAGATTGGGCCAGACCGGACTGAAGATCATCGAAAAACTCATGGGATTGCTGGTGACGGTGATTGCCGTGCAACTGGTGATCGATGGCTTGACGCCCGTGATCAAGTCGATGATTTCAAGCTGATAAACTTTCCCCGGCGGGTTCTGCAATGCCCAGGGCCCGCCGGTACACTTCTTCCGTGCGGTCCAGCATTTTTGCCAGGGAAAATGACTCGGCAGCTCTCTGCGCTCCCCGCTGCCCCATCTCCTGACGCAGTCCCGCTGAATCCAGCAGACAATCCAGTTTTCGTGCCAGGTTTTTTTCATCACCGGGCGCAAAGAGGAATCCCTCCACACCATCGCGTACGATTTCGGGGCTGCCACCGGAATTGCTCACCACCACCGGCACCCCGGCGGCCATGGCTTCCAGGGTGACCAAACCAAAAGGCTCGGCAACCGACGGCACCACCTGAATGTCGAAAGCCTGGGATATTTGCCCGGCACCGTGCACATAACCTGAAAAACTAATTACATCTTCCAGATCCAGCTGCTTGATCAATCGTTCAAGGTCACTACGATAATTTGATCCGGGTGCTTCATCTCCCACCAGGATCATTTTCAACTGAGGCCAACGATCTTTCATGATCCCCGCGGCACGAACCAGGGTGTCCACACCTTTTGTCGGGCACAACCTCCCCACGAAACCCACAAGGGGCGTCTCAGTGCTGACTCCCGCCTGCAGACGCAGACGTTGTCCACCGGCCGCACCGCCCACGGCTGAATCAAGACCATGATAAACCACCGACAACCGGTCCCGGGGAACCACCCCTGCCTGCA
>JAOZJV010000520.1:1910-3079 GCA_029935695.1 Candidatus Krumholzibacteriia bacterium
CTTTGCTGACGGCAATAAACTCTGAAAACCTGTCAAGAAATGGACGCTTCAACAAAGCATGGGAAAGAGGGTGCAACTGATGGCGCGTGCCCACATTGGCCACACCTGTGCCCAGGGTGGCCACGGCGGCCAGAAAATAATCCCTCGGCAGATGGGTGTGCAATATGTCGCACCCCACACTCCGCACCAAACGCGACAGCCGGGCCACCGAGGCAGGGTCAAACCAGTCAACCAGGGGCAAATTCCGCACTTCCAATCCCCTCTTTGGCAACACCCGGGCCAGGTCACTGCCAGGTCGAACCACACACGTCACCTCGTGACCACGGGCCAGCATTCCTGCTGCCAAACTGGCCAAATGGACCTCGCCGCCATAGAACGACATCATGGTACTGAGCTGAACAATGCGCATGAGCTCTATCTAACTCCCTGACAATAAAAGAAAAAGCCTAAAGGAAATCCGTAAATCCGTCGACCATGCGTTGACACATCTTTAATGCTACCCTACGATCAGCTCGGATCCAACCCGAAGTTCCACTTGCTGCATGGAGGCGCCACAATGGCACAGTTTCTTTCCTTACGTTTACGACCGGCGGTTCTTTTCCTGGCCGTGCTGGCTTTTCTGGCCTGTTGGTCCATGGCCGGCACCACTGAAGCCCTGGCCCAGGATCATGGCGAACACGGTGAAGAAGTTCATGGCGATGCCCACGGAGGAAGCCACGGCGGACCCAGCGCCACCGGACTTCTGCCCCTGTGGACAGCCATCCCCTTCGCTTGCATCCTGCTCTCCATCGCTCTTGGTCCCTTGGTGGCGCCCCATTTCTGGCATAGCCATTTTCCCAAGATTTCAGCCATGTGGGCCCTGCTCTTCGCGGTGCCTTTCCTGATCTGGAATCCCAGGGAAGCCTTTGGTGAAATCCTCCACATCTACTTTCTGGATTATTTCCCCTTCATTATTCTGTTGTGGGGACTGTTCACCGTCTCGGGCGGTATTTACGTGGGCGGCGCCTTGAGGGGTAAGCCCAAGGTGAATCTGATCCTACTGGTGATCGGTACCTTCCTGGCCTCTCTCATCGGAACAACCGGCGCGGCCATGGTGCTGATCCGGCCTCTGCTGCGGGCCAACGATTGGCGGCGCAACAAAATCCACCTGGTTATTTTCTTTATCTTCC
>JAOZJV010000521.1 GCA_029935695.1 Candidatus Krumholzibacteriia bacterium
CAAAAAATGGGACGTCAGCAAAGGAATATCTTCCCGACGATCCCGCAAGGATGGAATCACCAGACTGACAACCTTGATGCGGTAGAAGAAATCTTCCCGCATTTGTCCCGAGGCCAGCAAAAGATTCAAATCCTTGTTGGTGGCGGACACCACCCGGACATTCACGGCAATGGCCTTGTTGTCCCCCACTCTTTCGATGGTGCGCTCCTGCAGAACCCGCAAGAGTTTGACCTGAACCACAGGGCTGACATCGCCAATTTCGTCCAGGAAAATCGTGCCTCCGTCGGCTTCCTCGAAGCGTCCCCGGCGATCGCTGACCGCCCCGGTGTAAGCACCTTTTACGTGACCGAAAAGCTCGCTCTCCAGCAGGTTTTCCGAAAGGGCCGAACAGTTCACCTTGATGAGGGGCCCCGGGGCCCGGCCGCTGGCGTTGTGCACCGCCTGGGCCACCAACTCCTTGCCTGTTCCGCTTTCTCCCTGGATCAAAACCGAGGCCTCGCTGTCGGCCACATCGGTGATCAGCTGGAAGAGTTCCTGCATCCGGGTGTCGCGGCCAATTAGGTTGCCCAACCCACTGCGCTGCACCATCTGTTGGCGCAGGGTTGTCACTTCGGTGACATCGCCCAGCAACAGGGCCATGCCCAGGGATGAACCGTTGCGATGTTTCAAAGGCACGGTGCGCAACAACACATGGCCCATGCGCCCGCCACCCAGTTGAACTGTGGTTTGAAAATCGATAATGGGCTCGCCCGAACGTAACGTTTCAGCCAGAATATCCCGGGGACAGGATTGCTCACCAAATAGCTCGCACGCCGGAACTCCCGACAAATCCCACCGGGAATGGCCCAGAATTTCTTCGGCTGCGGGATTCATGGTCAGGATGCTCAATTCCGGGTCCAGAGCAATAATTCCCTCCCGCAGTGAAGTGAGCATGGAAAGAATACTGCCGGACTGGACCTGGTCCAGCAGCCGGGCGAGAGACACTTCCTGTCTGTGTTTTGAAGGGCGGTCGTTCACGGCATCTCCAGAGTGTTGCGCGCATCATTTCTGTTGCATCATTTTCGTTGCATTCAACAGTTTAGACAAGGAACTGTTTGGCTACAGCTTACATCAGGCAAAGAAACATAATTAATTAAACTCCTGTGTCCCCAACACTTAACATCATATCGGTATTTTAAAAATTCATTCCAGTCCAATTGGCACACCCTTTGCCTGTAACCCTGCGAAAGAGTAAGCAATGCCCCAATGCAACAGGGCTGAATAAGAAAAATTGAAGGAGAATACCATGGCTAACGTGATGAATTTTGAAAGTGCAACCTTTGATGCTGACGTAATTAAGAGTGATGTTCCTGTGCTTGTCGACTTCTGGGCTCCCTGGTGCGGACCCTGCAAAATGATCGGTCCCATCATTGAAGAAATTGCCGGCGAAATGGGTGAAGACGTAAAAATCGGCAAGGTGAACGTGGACAACAACCAGGAACTGGCTGGCCAGTTCGGTGTCCGTGGCATCCCCACCATCATGATTTTCAAAGGCGGCGAAGTGGTCGGCAGCTTTGTGGGCCTGCGCCCCAAGGAAGACCTGGTCCAGGCGCTGAACGACGCCAAGTAAAGAGTGTAACATCGCCCCAGACCGCCGGCCCACTCCCCCGAGGGCCGGCGGTTCTTCGCAATTGTAATGACAACCCCGGGAGATCCAGATGGCCGGCCTCTTCAACGGTATGAAAAACATGTTCAACAAGGGTGACCAGAAGAACAACGTGGTCTTCATCGTCTTCGACAGCTGCCGCTTTGATGCCTACCAGTCTGCCAAAACACCCAACCTGGACCGCATCGGCATCGCTGAGAAACGCTACAGCTACGCCAGCTGGACCAGTCCCAGCCATTATACTTTCCTCATGGGCATGGTGCCCCACCAAAGCCCCAAAGGTGTTTTTGCGTCGGAAGTCTACCGTGAAGAATTCACCACCTGGAGCCAGCGACTGAATGTGCAGGAAGTGGAGTTTGGAAAGTTCGTTCCCCAGCTGTCGCTGCCTCACTTCCTCAAATCTCAGGGATACCGCACTGAAGGCATCGTCAGTCTGCCCGTGCTGAACCCCATGACCAGCATGAGCGCCCACTTCGACCGTTACGAACTGGCACCGTCTCACAACAACCTTCAGTCCATTTTTGAAGGTGTCGCCGAAGAGAGAGACGACTCAGGCAAACTCACCCAGCGTGCTTTTGCCCCCATCAAATTCAACAAGGATCAGCCTGGTTTCTACTTCATCAACACCGGCGAGACGCACTACCCTTACACCCTGCCCGGTGAAACAGCCGAAGACATGCCCCACATCAGCGGCGTGCACGGAGTGTTCAAGCATCTGGATGAATTTGTCAAAAACCCCGGTGGTTTTCTCAAAGGTAAAAAGCAGGATGAGTTTTTCACCCCCGCGCAGTTCAGGGCTTTCTATGAAAAACAGATTGCCTGTGTGGAATACCTGGATGGGGTTGTTGGCCGATTTATGGATCGTTGCCCCACCAACACCCATTTCATGATTATGAGTGACCACGGCGAGCTGTTTGGAGAAGAAGGATACTTCGGACACGGTCCGATTTTCCACGAAAAGGTCTTTGAGGTGTTCTACCTGGAAGGCCGTCTGCCTTAAGGGTGACGGGCCAGGATAGCTCCTGCCACCTGGTCCAACCGGCTGAGTCCCCGCAGAAAATTTTCCGCCCCATGGCCCCACACCATCAAAGGAACGGGGTTGAGGGTGTGACGGCGGGTGGTTGTGTCTTCAAGATTCCCGTGATCACTGGTGAGCACAACCAGGGTATCATCCTGCAGGTTGCTCAACAGGGCACCCAGAAAATCATCCAGCATCTGCAATTGCGCTTCAATTTTTTCCTTCTCTGCGCTGTGCCCGGCCTTGTCGGTCTGGAAATATTCATACAGCAGAAAATCGTGATGACGGATTTGCCGCCCCAGGATGCTGCCGGCTTCGGCTGGTGACATGGGCTGCATATCAAAGCCCCTGCTGATCAATTCGGCGTTGGTGAACTCCTGATAAACCGAGCGACCGGCCCTGACATCATCC
>JAOZJV010000047.1 GCA_029935695.1 Candidatus Krumholzibacteriia bacterium
AAGCCTGCTCTACAAGCAGAGCCAGGCCATTTTGCTTTTTTTCGCTCTGACGGCAGCTATTTTTGCGGGTTGGAGTGGAGCCGTGATCATCGGTGGCCTGTACACCCGCTGGGGCACCACCCTCGGTGCCTGGACCGCCACCATCAGCGGTGTGACCCTGGCCCTGACCGGATTTATTCTGGAACAGACCCAACGCTCCTGGCGTGAATCCGGCACGGCATTCTGGGGGTTGATGGACTGGGCAGGCCCTGACCGAGCTCTGCAATGGGCGGCCTGGACCGAGATCCATCTGCCCAATGGCCAGGAGCTTTGGGGTTGGGCCATGTGGATCTGCGCCCTGATTTATGTGGCTGTGTCCCTGATTGAACAAGCCGTGCGGCCCCGCAGTTTCAATCTGGATAAGCTGCTGCACCGGGGCCAGTACGCCATTGACGGTGAAGTTGAAGAAGGCACCGGAACCATAAGCCAGCGCTGGCGGTTGCTGGGTGTCACCAGCGAATTTGGTCGCCGTGACAAGTTTCTCTACCTGGTGACCTGGGGATGGAATTTGACCTGGGTGGCTGTCTTCCTGGTGGGCACTGTTTATTTCCTGACCCGGGATGTACCGGGCGGCGACTGGTCCCAGTGGGATGCCCTATGGCTCAAGTTCTGGCACTCGAAGATCTGGATTGAATTGTCCGTGGCCGTGGTGGTGGTCATCTGGTTCACCCTTGGTGGAGTGAAGGATGTGAAGAAGCTGCTGAACAGCCTCTCCTCCAGGCAAGTGGATGAAAAGGACGATGGTTTTGTGGACCGGTGAATTTTCAGCTCTCATCAATAAAAGAAGGGCTGCCTGAGCAGCCCTTCTTTTTACCAAAGCGGTTTAATTATTCCTCAAATCCCCGCTTGGGATCCCATGAACGCTCATCGTCGTGGCATTCATCGCAGGAAGCATGGGTGCCGAGGCCATCAATGTGGCAGTCAGCACAGTCCAGGTCCCCGTGTTCTTCGTCAAATTCCACTCCTGTGATGGTGTGGTCGAAGTCTGCAGGGAAGCCATCAAAGTGACAAGTCACACACCGAGGATCCTGGGCTTTGTACTTGCCAGGGTCATGGTGGCAATCGCTGCACTGGTTACCCTGGTGATAAACCTCGAGAGGCCAACCGGTGGATGCGTGATCGAATAAGTCCTCCTTGTCACGTCCGTGACAAAGCTCACAGTCCTCGTCGGCATCGGAGTGGCAGGTGTAACACACGTCGTGCATTTCATCGGCCTCATCCAACTTCTGCACACCCAGAATATGGGTCTCACCCGGATGAACGTGACAGCTTGAACAGGACTCGTCGATGTGGCAGGCCCCACAATTACGGGAATACAATTCCACGTGGTTCTTGTGGTGGAATGGCACTTCGTCATCATCATCGTAACCGGTTTCAAAGATGATGAGATCTTTCACCTCAAGAGGATCGTCATGAGCAATAAAAGGCAATGTGGCCAGCTCTTCATCGCTCAATCCACCCACTTTTTTCCTGTGACAGAATTCACAATGGGTTTCGTTGTCCCACTCGTTGTGGCAGTCCATGCACTGCTGGTGATAGGCTGCTTTCAGGCTGGGTTCAATTTTCCCCATCAGACCTTCGGGCAGGTGACACTCCGCACATGACGGAAAGCCCTGATTGGGTGGCGCATAGTGATGGCAGTTTTCGCAGCCACCACTCATCTCGCTCATGGACGCATGGGAATCATGATCGAAATACACCGGGTCATACACTTTTTCCAAAATATCCAGCACGATGATTTTCTGAACCGGGATGGCTTTTGTTTCATTGTACTGAATGTGCCGAGTGCAAAAATCCCTGCTCAGGCACGGATCTTTCGCCGTGGGAACATCACAAGTATGACAGAAGGAACATTCGAGTTGATCTGCATCCTTGGTGGCTTTTTTATCGAAAGCCATGGCCGGGGCATACATCCCGGCAAGCAGGATCACGGTGAGCAATCCGGCCGCAGGAACCAGCCAAATTCTATGGTTATGCATTGTCATTCCTTTCCCGTTACTTTTTTCGGTTCTTGCTGGGAGCGTTGAGGTTCTTGGTGAACACAACCAGCAGGACGAAGTAGGCAATCACCACCAGGTATTCAATACCCTTGGTTGCGAAGATGTCGACAAAACTATATTCAGCCATGATGGCACCTTTCTTTTAGTGATCGCCGTCGATGCCGACAGCCCACTCTGGAGAATCACTCAACACAGGCATGCGCAACATGACCCAGCGCAGAGCCCAGATTTCAATACTGATGACGGTAGCAGTGATCCAGATCTCTTCCCAGGAGGGGATGTAGGGATCGCTGGAATACCAGTCAAAAGCAATGACCGAAATATTCAGACGATTGATAATGACACCAAGCAGAGTGATGATGGCTGCCGCTTTCAGGATTTTCAGATCCCGGTGACGCACGCCCCTGAAGTACAGGAACATGGGCAGCAGAACAAAACCAATCATTTCCACCAGATACCAGGCACCCCAACCAGTGGTCAGAAGTCCCCACTGCTGGCTGTGAATCAGCACCAGCAGCTTAAGGAAGAAATACACAAACATGGTGCCGGCGCAGATGCGGCCCAGGCCCACGGGAATGCGGTCGGACACTTTGCGTTGTTCCACACCCAGAATGTTGTGGAAAGCCTTGTGGCTCAAGCCGCCCTCGAAGTTGACCATGGACAGACCGGCAAAAATACTGGACACGAAGAACAGCACCGGAATGAACTCGGAATACCACAGCGGGTGAATCTTGCTTTCAGCCATGAGGAACAAAGCCCCGAGACCCGACTGGTGAAGCGTACTGAGGGTGATACCGAAAATCACGGAACCAATAGTTAACCCGCCGACGATCTTTCGCATCTTCTTCATCCCCAACCATTCCATGATCGCCGGCGAGAATTCGATGAGCTGTGCGCCCATGTAAAGCAAGAAGTGCCAGGCCACCAGAAAGAGAACCGACGCAACACCGAAGTTGTTACCAATGATCGGGTTCACGATTTTCCAGGGACGACCCAGATCGAGCATCAGGGCTCCGGCATAAAACACATAAGCCAGGAAACCATTGAGCACCGTGGCGCGCACAATGCTCTGATAGCGTTTCCGGCCCAGAATGTAGACCAGGAAAGTCACCACATAAGCACCAGCGGCAAAAGCAACACCGGTGACCACATCAAACCCGATCCAGATTCCCCAGGGGGTGTCCTGATCCAGGTTGGTCACCGAACCAATGCCAAAGATAAATCGTTTAACAATGAGGGCTATTCCCACCACAATAATGATGAGAGTGATCACATTGAAAGGAGTCAGAAATTTGCCCTTGGGCTTCAACTCCTTGAGAAAAAATTACATGAAATCCCCAAAATTCCGAAGATTGGGAGATTCCGGCCGTTGAACCTGGCTCATGACTCACCTCCATTATTTTTTGCACTCTTTGCCAATCCTTCAACTTCATCCGCTTCAAGCATGGGGCGCATACTGTTGAGGAATGCAGGCCACAGCAAAAAGACCACAGGCACCGAATAAAGGAAGTTCTGGGTCAGTTTGGGCACCGACTCATGGCTCAGATCAGTGCGAAAACCAAGCTGATCGAAGGGCACACTCGATAAGTACAACCACTCGGTGCCACCCACTTCGCTCTCACCGTAAATTTCATCGATGTATTTTTCGGGATGAGCGTGAGCCCGGTTGTGGCCTTCGCGCACCATTTCCCGGCGCTTGCCGAAGGTCAGTGCATCCACGGGACAGGATTCCACACATGCTGGTTGCTCCCCTTCAGCCAGACGATCTGCACAAAGAATGCATTTCTGGATTTTGGGATTGGCATCGAAATATTCAAACCGGGGAATATTGAAAGGACAGGAGACCATGCAGAAGCGGCAGCCCATGCATTTGTCTTCGCGCCAAATCACAGGACCTTCCACAGTTTTGTACATGGCCTGTGTCAGGCAAGCAGAGGCGCAGGCCGCCTGGCTGCAATGCATGCACTGTTTTTTGACAAAGATTTCACCCTTGCTGGTGTCCCATTTGTTAACAATGGTCCACTTGTCGGGAGTGGTGTCTCTTATAGCGTCAAACACTGATTTGTCGTTGCCGTCGGGCACCGGTAAACTGTTTTCGGTGGCGCAAGCCACTTCACAGTTTCGGCAACCGATGCATCTGGTGGTGTCCACCAGAACGGAAACAAATTCTTTTTCCGCTGGAGCACCCATGGATGCTTCCGCCACTGCCGGCAATGCTGTTGTGGCAACACCTGCAGCGCAGAGGTTTTTTAGAAAACTCCGTCTGTCCATTTCTTACCTTTCGGTCTTGGGTACGAGAGTCAATACCCACGGTTGTTGTTGGTTATGGTGTAAATAATGTTTTTTTGGGGGGAAACCGCTGAAGGGTCCTGAGGTGGGGTTATTGGGCTGGAATTTCCCTTCAGGGAAACAACTCAATAGAGCCATGAGCTCAATCCTCGTCAGTCCTCGGCGATGATCTCGTCGGGACTCAATTCCTGGGCGACTTCGCCCCTTTTTTTCAAAGCATCGATCAACAAGGTTCTGATTTTTGTACAAGCCTTGATGATCCGCGGATCGCTGGGACTGTAAAACACCTTGGTTCCCTCTTTTCGGGATACAACAAGATGCTTTGCCTTCAAAACAGCCAAGTGGCGACTGATGGTGGACAAAGGACAGTCCATGGCTTCAGCCAGCTCACTGACGCTCAGTTCACTTCGCTCCAGACAGGCCAGAATTGCCAGCCTTTTGGGGCTGGCCAGGACGCTGCAGTATGCGGCGTGAAACTCGAAGATTTCCATATTCCGTACTTTCATGAGTTCGAAAGTATGGGAGTACGGAAGTAGTTTCAAGAACATTGTTATTTTTTTGACTGCATACAAAAACAGTGGGAAATTAAACAATAACTAGGGTTTACGTAGGTATTGCCCCAACCATTCAAATGAAGTAGTTGCTGGAAAACAGGATAGAATAGCAGGTGAAATTTATCTGCTTTTTCGTTTCGATGAGAACTTCTGGCGAAATTTTTGCACCTTCGGATCGATGACTGATCGGCAATAACCTTGCGCGCGGTTCCGGGAATAATAATCCTGATGATAATCTTCTGCCTTGTAGAAGTGTTCCAAGGGTGTCAGCTGCGTCACCACCGGGTTGCTGTACACTTCATCTTGGGCCAGTTGTTCCATGATTGCCGTGGCTGTGGCTTTTTGGGCTGCCGAATGATAAAAAATGACAGATCGGTACTGGGTGCCCACATCCGCACCCTGGCGGTTCAATGTGGTGGGATCATGAATAGTAAAAAATACAGCCAGAACTTCGGCGAAGGCCGTCACTTCCGGGTCAAATACAACCTGAATCACTTCGGCGTATCCTGTGTCGCCATCACAAACTTCACGATAATTAGGGGTGCCACTGCCACCGGAATAACCTGATTCGACACTGCTTACGCCTTCCAACTCCTGAAAAACAGCTTCCAGACACCAGAAACAGCCGCCTCCCAGAGTGGCCCTTTCAGTTGAGGCATTTACAGTGGCCATGGCAGGATTCCTTCCGGGGATAACAAGGGAAAATAGAGCGACGAAGAATATCAATTGTGTGCTCCGCACGTCAGGCCTCCAAAGACAAAACAAGTGTTCTTTAATCTACATTGATACTCAGAACTCTTAATTCCCGCCCTTGGAATATTTCAAGAATCGCCTGATCGCACTCGCTGCACACTCCCATTTGGAATCCCACCGCCACATCCTTTTCGCAATGGGGACAAAATCCTTTCCCGGGAATGCTGTGAATCACCAGTTCAGCATCCTGGGCCATGGTTTTCCTGCGGGCCACTTCAAAGCAGAAATTCAGTGAATCCAGCTCAATACCGGCCAACTCTCCAATCTCCAACTCAATGGAATTGATGATAGTTGCATCAGCAGCGCGGGCCTGGTCTTCCGCGATGCGCAGAACCCCTGATACAATAGACATTTCATGCATATGTGAGCCCTCGCTGGAGTCGGTTGGATGCAATTTTGTAACAATGAAGCATAGGCTCCTGCTGAATATCCTGTAAAGGCAATTAAAAACAAGACTTAAATCATCTTGTTAATAGGTTAACATATTTCCCTTGTGCGCAGATAGGCTTTAGTGATAGTCTCGCAATCAATTGATCTTAAATGATTTGAGTATCAATTTTAAAATTGCACCAATGGAGACCACAAACACCACCACTGTTCATCCAATCATCACCCGACCATGAAGGGAAATATTATGGACCGAATTCCCAACCAAAGCGACAAAACCCTGCAAGCCCTGGATGCCAAAATGGGACGCCGGGATTTTATTAAGCTAGTGACGGCTGCGGTGGCCGGAATTGGTCTGACAGGCTCTATGGCGGCACAGGTCGTTGAAGCGGCCGTGTCTGGTTTGAAACCCTCGGTGATCTGGCTTCACTTCCAGGAATGCACCGGTTGCACGGAATCTCTCCTGCGCACCAGCCATCCGGGTTTGGCCGAACTCATCCTCGATTTAATTTCCCTCGATTATCATGAAACCCTGGCTGCTGCCGCGGGCTACCAGATCGAGAAATCCCTTCACGACACCATCGAAAACAACAAAGGCAAATACGTGCTGGTGGTTGAAGGGTCCATTCCCGAAAAAGATGGCGGGATTTATTGTAAAATCGCCGGGCGCACGGCCATTGATATTCTCACTGAGACTGCCGAACACGCCGGGGCCATCATCGCCCTGGGCAGCTGCGCCTCTTTTGGCGGATTGCCTGCCGCTCCGCCCAACCCCACCGGCGCCACTGGCGCGCCCATGATTCTCAAAGACAAAACCGTGGTGACGATTCCCGGCTGCCCGGCCAACCCCTACAACTTCCTGGGATTGGTTCTGCAATACGCCACCCTGGGCACCTTGCCCGAACTTGACGGCAAAGGCCGACCCAAGTTCGCCTACGGCCGCACCATCCATGAAGACTGTCCCCGTCGGGCTCACTTCGACGCCGGACGCTTCGCCGAACAATTCGGTGACGAGAACCACCGTCAGGGTTATTGCCTGTATCAACTGGGCTGCAAGGGTCCCGCCACCCACGCCAATTGTTCCATCCAGCACTTCGGCGACGTGCCTGGCGCCTGGCCCATCGGTATCGGGCATCCCTGTGTAGGTTGCACCGAGCAGGACCTGGCGTTCAAAATGCCCATTCACGACACAGTCGATATTGAACGCCCCACTCCTCCGGACACCTACCCACCGATTCACGCCGAGCACAAGGGCATCAGCCCAGCCGCCACGGCAGTGGGTGGAGCGGTCGTTGGCGCCGTCATTGGAGCGGCCGTGGTAAAGTCGAAACAACTCGACGATGAACCCAAAGAGAAGGAGTAGTCATGGATAAATCCAAACGCTCCTTTCTCAAGGGGATGGCCTGCGCAGGGGTGACCATTGCGAGCACCGCTCTGCCAGCAACAGCCAGCGAGAAGCGGGTCGCGCCCGATGACGCTGTTGGCATGCTCTACGACACCACTTTGTGCATTGGCTGCAAAGCCTGTGTGGTAGCCTGCCATGAATCCAACGAACTTCCGCCGGATAACCGTCAGGATCAACTGCACGACTCTCCCACAGATCTGAACGACCGCACCAAAAACATCATCAAACTCTACAGTGAAGATGGAGTGGAATCCTATGTGAAACGGCAGTGCATGCATTGCGTGGATCCGGCCTGTGTGAGTGCCTGCATGATTGGAGCCCTTCAGAAACGGGAATATGGCATCGTCACCTGGGATAGCGACCGCTGCATTGGTTGCCGGTACTGTCAGGTGGCCTGCCCGTACAACGTTCCCAAGTTTGAGTGGGACGACCCCACACCCCGCATCGTCAAATGCGAGTTGTGCAATCACCGGCTGGCTGAGGGACAAATTCCTGCCTGCTGTGATGTGTGTCCCCGGGCTGCAGTGATCTTCGGCACCCGCAAGGAACTGCTGGCCGAAGCCAAACGCCGCCTGCAAGAGAATCCTGATAAATACGTGCCCAAAATCTACGGAGAAACGGATGGAGGCGGCACCCAGGTGCTTTATCTCTCCCACGTTCCTTTTGAGAAACTGGGCTTCCCAGAACTGGGTGAGAACTCGGTGCCCGAACTGAACCGACAAATCCAGCACGGAGTTTATAAAGGTATGATCGCCCCCGCGGCCCTGTACGCCGTATTGGGTGGCGTGATGTTGCGCAACCGCCGCAGCAATGATGATGAGGGAGGTGAATCATGAGCCATTCAAAACCAACCCCCGTGGGCGGACGCCTGATGACCCCCGGAGTGGGAGTCCTGTTGTTGATCTTCCTGGTGGGAGCAGCCCTGACCGTCTGGCGCTTTACCGTGGGACTGGGTCCTGCAACCGGTTTGAGCGATGGCTACCCCTGGGGTATCTGGATCGCATTTGACGTGGTTTCCGGAACTGCCCTGGCCTGTGGTGGATATGCCATCGCCCTCATGGTCTACATCTTCAACAAAGGCAAGTACCATGCTCTGGTGCGCCCGGCGCTGCTGACCAGTGCCCTGGGTTACACCATCGCCGCTGTCGGCATCGTTATCGATGTGGGACGGCCCTGGACCATCTGGCGCATTCCTGTCAGCGTGGGTAAGTGGAATCTGGATTCCGCCCTGCTGGAAGTGGCTCTGTGCGTCATGGCCTACATGATGGTGCTGTGGATTGAGCTGTCACCGGCCTTCCTGGAAAAATGGTCTGAAAGCTCTAACAAGGGCTGGGCAGGTTTTGCCAAAGGCATGGGCAACTTTATTGACAAGGCCCTGATCTGGTTCATCGCCCTGGGTATTGTGCTGCCCACCATGCACCAGTCTTCCCTGGGATCGGTCATCATGCTGGCCGGACACAAACTGCACGGACTGTGGCACACCGGATGGTTGCCCTTCCTGTTTCTGGTGTCCTGCATCGGTATGGGTTACGCCATGGTGGTGATGGAGTCGACCATCTCCGCCCGGGCTTTCGGTCGCCAGCGCGAGGACAAAATGCTGGCCTCTCTTTCCGGAGTCATTTCCGGTCTTCTGTTCTTTTTCCTGCTCTTCCGTCTGGGCGATATTATTGTCCAGGGCAAGACGGCCCTCCTGTTTGGCAGCGGCCTGATGAGCATCATGTTCTGGATTGAAACGGTGCTGTTCCTGCTTCCGGCCATTGTTCTTGCCTCGGGTAAAGGCAAGACCAATGTGGGTTGCATGTTCAGGGCAAGTTTCATGATCCTTCTGGCCGGCACTCTGTACCGCTTTGACGCCTACATGGTGGCGTACAATCCCGGTCCGGGCTGGCACTACTTCCCGAGCATTCCCGAAATCGTCATCACCCTCGGCCTGGTGGCCGTGGAGATCCTGATATTCATCCTCCTCGTCAAGCAATTCCCAATTCTCAGCGGCACTTCCTCTGTGCCAGCTGAGGGGAAGTAAGGGGCCAATATGAGCAAGCGAATCATTGTCGATCCGATCACCAGAATTGAAGGCCATCTGCGCATTGACGTGGAAGTCGATGGAGGCAAAGTGACCAAGGCCTGGTCCTCGGGACAGATGTATCGTGGTATTGAAACCATTCTCCTGGGGCGCGACCCCCGGGAAGCCTGGCTCTTCACCCAGCGTTTCTGCGGCGTGTGCACCACAGTGCATGCGGTGGCTTCGGTGCGGGCAGTTGAAAATGCTGTCAGTTGTGAAATCCCTCTGAATGCTCAGTACATTCGCAATCTGATCCTTTGCGCTCATGCCATGCATGATCACATTGTGCACTTCTTCCATCTGTCGGCCCTGGACTGGGTGGATGTGGTTGACGCCCTGAAGGCCGATCCCGCAGCCACGGCCAAGTTGGCCCAGAGCCTCTCTCCCTGGCACCGTAACAGTGTGCAGGAATTCACGGCGGTGCACGACAGGTTGAAAGGTTATGTGGAGCGCGGTCAGCTGGGTATTTTTGCCAACGGTTACTGGGGCCACAAGGCCATGAAGCTGTCTCCCGAAGTGAACCTGCTGGGTGTCAGTCACTATCTGCAGGCTCTGGATTATCAGCGCACGGCCAACAAGATCGTGACCATCCTGGGTGGCAAAACTCCCAACATTCAGAACCTGGCGGTGGGTGGCGTGGCCAATGCCATCAACCTGGATAACCAGTCCACCATCAACATGAACACCCTGTTCACCATCAAGGATCTGCTTGATGAGATGAAGGGCTTCATCAAGCATGTGTACCTGACGGATGTGTGCGCCATCGGCGCCATGTATCCCGACTGGCTGGGCTACGGCGCGGGCGTAACCAACTATCTGGCCGTGCCGGATCTGCCCCTGGACACCAAGGGCACCAAGTTTGATCTGCCCGGTGGCACGATCATGAATGGCGACCTCAACACCTTCAAGCCCATCAACACCTTCGAAGACAAGTACTTTGCCGACAACGTCACCGAAGGAATCACCCATTCCTGGTACGAAGGCGACGAAGACAAACACCCGTACGAAGAGACCACCATTCCCAACTATACGGATTTTGAGGATGACGGCAAATACAGCTGGATCAAGTCACCGCGCTTCCAGGACGAGGTCATGCAGGTGGGTCCTCTGGCCCAGGTGCTGGCCGGATTCAAGAGCGGTCACGAGCCCACAGTGAAGCACCTGACCTGGGCCATCGAGTTGGCCAGCAAGGTCGCTGGCATTCAGATTCAGCCCAAGCATCTGCACTCAACGTTGGGTCGTCATCTGGCCCGGGCAGTGCGCACGGCTGTGATCTGTGATCTGGCCCAGAAGCACTGGCAGTTACTGGTGGAAAATATTGCCACCGGCGACATGACCACCTTCAACAAGCCGGAGTTCAGCGGTCACCAGATGGGCTTCGGATTCCACGAAGCACCACGCGGGGCCCTGTCCCACTTCGTGGTCATCGACAACGGTAAGATCAGCAACTACCAGGCGGTGGTGCCATCGACCTGGAACGCCGGTCCACGGGATGCCAAGAACCGACCGGGACCTTACGAGTCTTCGCTGGTGGGTAACCCCATTGCCGATCCTGAAAACCCACTGGAAGTTCTGCGCACCATCCACTCCTTCGATCCGTGCATCGCCTGCGCCGTGCACGCCCTGGATGTGGAAGGCAACGAGCTGGGCAGCGTACGAACCCTCTAGTTCGCTGCAGCTGTTTATCCAAGGGGGCGCATCTGGCGCCCCCTTTCTATTCACTGAACACGGGAGAAATTTTTTGCAGGTAGCCATCTTCGGACTGGGCAACATTCTCATGCGCGACGATGCCCTCGGTCCCCACGTCATCGCTCACCTTCTGGCCGGATACGATTTTCCTGACGAGGTTGAAGTTCTGGATCTGGGCACCCCCGGACTGGACATGCATCCTCACCTGGCCGGCCACGATGTTTTGATTCTGGTGGATGTGGTCAAAAGCAAAGGCAACGCCGGTGAGCTGAAGCTCTACAACAAAGATGAAATTCTCAAGCACCTGCCCGGCCCACGCATTGGGCCCCATGACCCGGGAGTTAAGGAAGCACTGCTGGGCTTGCAATTCGCAGGAACCGATCCCAAAGAAGTTCTGCTGGTGGGTGTCATCCCCCACAACACCTGCGACCTGGAAGTGGGTCTTTCACCGGAAGTGAAGGCGGCCATTCCCGGTGCCATCAAAGCTGTCACCACTGAACTGGACAGGATCGGCCTGCCGGCTGTTCCGCGTAAACCTGCCACCCAGCCAGACATCTGGTGGGAAAAGGAGA
>JAOZJV010000522.1 GCA_029935695.1 Candidatus Krumholzibacteriia bacterium
TTCAAAAATATTTTCTTGGAATAGATCCGTAAAGCTATTTTCTTTATGTTATAAGCAACTATCTCCCACTCTGACGACAGGATTCTCAAAATGGCAGACATTCGTCCTTTCCGCGCCTTCCGCCCTCGAGCCGAAGTAGCCGCCCGAGTGGCCAGCCCTCCCTACGATGTTTTGAATTCCGAAGAAGCCCAAATCATGGCATCAGATGAACCCCTCAGCTTTCTGCATGTGGTCAAGGCTGAAATTGATCTGCCTGAAGCCGACCGCAGTGATGCCGAAAAAGTTTATGCATGCAGCGCCGCCAACCTCGAGCAAATGATTGCTGACAATGTATTGGTTCAGGACGACAAACCCGCTCTCTATATTTACCGTCTGCAAATGGGCGATCACACCCAGTTCGGCATGGCCGTTGGCTGCAGTGTGGACGAATATGTCACCGGCGCCATCAAAAAACACGAGTTTACCCGCCGGGACAAAGAAGACGACCGGGCACGGCACATGGAAGTGCTGGGAGTAAACGCCGGACCGGTTCTGTTCACGTACCGTCCTGTGGATGAAATCCGCGAAACCGTGGCCCGCCTGACAGCTGGCGCCCCCGCGGTTGAGTTCACTGCCGACGATGGCATCGGACACGCCGTTTGGGTTGTGGACGGAGCCGAAGACATCGCCTCCCTGCAAAAATCTTTCGGCGCCATTGACGCCCTTTATGTAGCCGACGGTCATCACCGCACGGCTTCGGCCCACCGGGTGCGGGACATCTACCGCGACCGCAACGAGAACCACACCGGCGACGAAGCCTACAACCACTTCCTGGCTGTCATCTTCCCCGAAGATGAATTGCAACTCATGGGTTACCACCGTGTGGTGAAAGACCTCAACGGTCTGTCCAGCGAAGACTACATGGCCAAGGTGCGCGACCTTTTTGACGTGACCGAAACCACCGACCCGGCACCTGCCGGACACCGCCAGTGGGGCATGTTCCTCGATGGCCAATGGTACAATATCAAAGCCCGCCCCGGCACCTTCCCCGCCGATGATCCCGTCAGGGGATTGGATGCTGCCATCCTGCAGGAACTGCTGCTCGAGCCCGTGCTCGGCATTGGTGATCCCCGCAAGGATTCGCGCATCGATTTCATTGGTGGCAGCCGTGGCTTTGGTGAACTGGAACGCCGCTGTGGCGAAGACATGAAAGTGGCCTTTGCTTTTGCACCGGCCAGTGTTTCACAAATCATGGCCGTGGCTGATGCCAACGCCGTGATGCCTCCCAAATCCACCTGGTTCGAACCCAAACTGCGCAGTGGACTGTTGGTCCGCAGCCTTAACGACTGACTCGGTCAACGAAGGAGAAAATCATGCTGATCCTGATTTCCGACGCCTTTGATCCCGGCCTTGAAGCCAAACTTGCCAAGTTCGGCGAAGTCACCACCGACAAAAGTCGCCAGGGTGAAATCGACATTGCTCTGATCCGCAGTAAAACCACCTGCGACAAAGAGTATATCGACAATGCTCCGAACCTGAAAATGATCATCCGCGGTGGGGTGGGCACCGACAACATCGACAAGGTCTATTGCGCTGAAAAAGGCATCATCGTCCACAATACGCCCAAATCCCCGGCCATCGCCGTGGCCGAGCTGGCCTTTGCCATGATGATTGCCGTGCCCAACCACATCGTGAAAGCCGACCAGAGCATGCACGATGGGCAGTGGATCAAGAAAGAACTGAAACGCACCGAGCTGAACGGCAAGACTCTTGGTCTTATCGGCATCGGCAACATTGCCCAGGCCGTGGCCACACGCGCCGCCGCTTTCGGCATGAAAGTCATTGCTTACGACAAGTTCGTTGCAAGCCATGAGCTGGCCGACTGCAAAGGCAGCCTGGAAGAAATGGTGCCCGAGGCCGATTACATCTCCATGCACCTGCCTCTGACTCCCGACACCGAGAACATGATCAACAAGAACGTTATCGAGTTGATGAAAAACGGTGTCGTGATCATCAACACCGGCCGCGGCAAAACCGTACACCCCGAAGATATGGTCACTGCTCTTGAGAGCGGAAAAGTGGCTTGCTACGCCACTGACGTATGGCCCAAAGATCCACCACCAGCAGACTACCCTCTGCTGAGTGCACCCAATGTTTTGATGGCACCGCACCTGGGCGCCTCCAGCAAGGAAAACCTGCTGCGCATTGGCGAAGAAGTCATCGCCCACATTGAAGCCTTTCAGGGAGAAAAGTCATGAACCGTATCTTCAATTTCAGTGCCGGACCCTGCACTTTGCCTGAGTCGGCCATCAAGTCGGCCGCAGAGGAGTTCACTGAGTTCCAGGGCAAGGGAATGTCCCTGATCGAAATGAGTCATCGCAGCAAGGAATACGATGCGGTGCACATGGAGGCCATGGATCTGGTGCGCCGTCTGTATGGTGTTCCCGCCAACTACAAAATCATGTTCATCGGTGGTGGCGCCACCATGCAGTTCAGCATGGTGCCCATGAATCTGATGGTTCCCGGCGGCCAGTGTGACTATACGCTCACTGGTGTCTGGGCGAAAAAAGCCATCGCCGATGCTAAAAAAATCGGCACCGTGAACCTGGCTTATGATGGCAGTGACGAAAGCTTCCTCAATCTGCCTGACGCAGCTTCGCTGAAGGTTAATCCCGAGGCAGCCTACTTCCACATGACCAGCAACGAGACCATCGGCGGCGTGCAGTGGAGTGATTTCCCGGACACTGGCGACGTGCCTCTGGTTTGCGACATGAGCAGCGACTTTGTGAGCCGCCGCATCGACGTGAGCAAGTTCGGACTGATCTATGCCGGCGCCCAGAAAAATGCCGGTCCTGCAGGCACCAGCATCGTCATCATCCGTGATGATTTGCTGGAGCGCAGCAGCGACAACCTGACCGCTTACCTGAACTATTCCATCCATGCAGCCAAAGACAGCATGTATAATACACCGCCTGTTTTCCCCATCTACATGGTTGGCAAAACCCTGAAGTGGCTGGAAGACCAGGGCGGACTGGAAGCAGCTGAAAGGTTTGCCGCCGAGCGCAGTGGGTTCAA
>JAOZJV010000523.1 GCA_029935695.1 Candidatus Krumholzibacteriia bacterium
GCATGCACCAGGCCGGCTTCAATCTCAGTCAGCGTATCAAGAATTTCGGCGATCACCTGACCACTGACGGAAGATCGTCTGGTGAGGGGATTGAGACCATCGGGGTCACCGGAAAGGGCAATCACGGCCATACCGCCGGGCACTGGTTCCAGGGTTTCAACATCGAGGCCAAGGGCATCATCCGGTTGAGATTTTTCCTGGCTGCAAGCAGACACCATCCAAAGCGATAACAGGCAAGCAACGATCATTACCAAAAATTGAAATCTCTTCTGGCGCATGAGTCACCTTTCGATGGCATGGTAGTTAATGGCTTGCAGAAAAAGGCGCGGTCCGGGACCGCGCCTCAATATACGTCAGCAAGTGAAATCCAGTCAAACCATCCCTACAAGATCATTTAACCAGAGTCATTTTATGAATGGTCGACTGCCCCGCACTGCGGGCCCGCATGAAGTACATACCACTGGACTGGTTGCGGCCTGCGTTGTCCTGGCCGTCCCAGATCATGGTGTGCCAGCCAGCTGAAATAGGACCGTTGTGCAAGCTGCGCACTTTCCGCCCCTGCAGATCATACACATCCAGCTCAAGAGTCGAAGATCCGTCAACGACCGGTACATGCAACCGAATGCTGGTCGATGGGTTGAACGGGTTGGGATACGGCGCCTCAACCTTGAAGGTTGCCGGAGGCAACTCGCTCGCATCTTCCACAGGCGACAGGAACGTGGTGTTGAAAACACCATCACGCTGCATGTTACCCTGATAGGTGGGCCATGGGCAATAGCTCTGGTCGTAGGCAAAAGGCATATCCCACACGTGGACTTCACGATCCCAACCACCGTATACGATATCCACATCCATATCCTGATCCAGATCGCAGATCACAGGTGTGGGCATCAAAGGCATGGGCAAGGTGATGGGGAATCCTTCAATAGGAGTTCCACTGGCTTTGAAAGCATACAGATTGTTGGGAGCATCTTCGGATCCGCCGCCAATGCCGAACAGAATATCGGGCACGGAATCACCGTCAATATCGCCCACAACAGGACTGCCTTCGGAACTGCCAGGCAATTCCAGAGGCCAGCCAACCATGGATGTGCCGCTGGTGCCGCCGCTGATATCAGTGTCAACACAAACCAGTTTGCTCAAGTCACCGTCCACATTGCCGGCAAAAATAATTTCCAGTTCGCCATCCTCATCCATATCGCCCAAAGCAACACTTGGCATGCCACCGGAGGTGATGCCAAAACCATAATGCACAGGGAAGCCGGGATAATCCGTACCATCCTGTTGCACAGCGTAGAGATATCCACCCCAATCATAGAAAACAATTTCCATGATTCCGTCATTGTTGAGATCGCCCATGGCGGGACTGTTGTTCACCCGGCTGTCGGTGAAGTACGGGAAGCCGGCGACATCGGTGCCGTCAACCTTGAAGGCCACCACTTTGTTTCCGCCGGTGTCGTCATTGCCCGTTCCAAAGATAATATCCCTGGCTCCGTCACCATCAATATCGTACAGGACAGGTGAGCTGAGGCCCCATTCACCCTGGGCACCGGCACGGATCATGAATACGCCGTTGGTCTCGGGATTATCATCCCCATCGCGCACCTCGGTGCCGTCATGATGCCAGGCCCAGGTCCGGCCGTTGAGTGAATTGACCACAATTTCCAAATCTCCGTCGCCATCGATATCCCCCACGGCAGGGCTGGCCCACACCCATTGGGTGCCGGCGCCACCGGTGGTGGTTTGCGGCCAACCAGGCAATTCCTCACCGTCTTGATCAATAATATGAACCAGCTCGGTTGTGCCCCGGTCGCAGTAAATCATTTCCATTCCCGGAATGCCGTCCAATTCGGCCAGAGTGATTCCCGCGGGGCTCGCATTGATGTTATTGTGGGTCACCGGGCCAAGAGTTTGACTGTCATTGTCACCGTCGATCAGCTCATTGCCGTCGTGATGCCACACATAGAGTTCATCACTGCCCAGCACAATTTCAAAATCGCCATCTCCATCAACATCGCCCACGGCCAAACTGCCACTGGTTTCATTCATGAAGGCAACGGGGAAGCCTGCTGCTTCAGCGGGAGCGGTGGCTTCTTCAACAACCGCAGAGCACACACTGGGGACCAGAGATTCACCCACACTGTTGACCTGGTAGTAATACCTGGTCAATTGGGCCAGGTTTTCATTACGGAAATAAGAGGTGCCAAAGACCACATCCTGGTTCACTTGTTCAAAAGGTCCGTCAGCGCTGAGGCTGCGGAAAACGTTGTATCCGAACAAACCATCTTCGCCCACGGGGTCCCAGCTCAAGGCAATCACATCAGCCCCAAGACTGGTGTCTGTTACAATATTCCCGGGTGTCTGAGGCCTTTGCAGAACAAACTCGTGCTGGTGGGTGCGGCCGTAATTATCGGTGATGACCAAATAACTTACGGATTGCCGGCTGGCATCACTCAAGGACAGGGAGAAGGTGCTCACATCTCCGGAAGAATCCATGAGCTCCAGTCCTGACACAGTTCCTGTCGTATCATGGAGAACCACATTGGGATTGAGGGTGCGCAGGCGCAGATCTGCAAGATCCGCGCGACCTGATCCAAAGTTTTTCATGTTCACGCTTAAAAGAACCCGTTCATCGTCACCAAGAAAACCATCACCATTGCCATATGTGGAGTCTTCCCAGTCCATCAGGACAACTTCAAGCTCGGGAGCTTTCACCACAGTTGTCCACTGAATTTCATAGACTTCGGCGTCATCATCAACCAGAGACAAAGTGAAGGTCACGGGCGTGCCGTCCACAATATCTGAATTAAATTCAACCATGATAGGAGCCAGGGGGCCAGTGGTACCACCACCATTAAGGTCGGCAAAATCGACGGATCCAGTGAGGATATCAACCAGAGGATTGCTGGTGCTCAGAACACCGCTCATGCCGGATATGGCACCGCCTCCGGTTTCACGCAAGAAGGGAGAAAATTGAATAGTTTCCCCTGATTCAATGACTGTGTTGCCGTTGCCGATGGTGCCGTTGGAATTGTCATCATCGGTGAGCAGTA
>JAOZJV010000048.1:0-9064 GCA_029935695.1 Candidatus Krumholzibacteriia bacterium
TTAATTTTTTCTGGAATGTAGAAGATGGGCCAATAGTTATTGAAATACCTGCATCTGCTGATGGTGTTGGTATTTTTGGTACGCTAATGGATGCATGGGAACGCCCAATAGATGATGTTGGTGCTTTTGGAAGAGACCATGGCAATGGAGCAAAATATGTCTTAGTACCTAAGGGATACCAAGGCCCACTGCTTCCTAACGCTTATACTTACGAGCAGCGAACTAATAATGGGCTAGCAATTTTACGCCCCATTATTCCAGACGCAAGCCCTGAGAATATGAAAAAAGCGGCAGATTTTGCAAAACAAATCAAGATATATCCCCTGGCTCAGGCGAATAATCCACCTAAGAATAATTACATCGATATCTATGGTAAAAACATGGAAGGTATTCCAGTATTAGATGAGACAATTTATACGGAGTTGAACGAAATTATTCAAGAAGAACCGGTAGAAACACAAAATCTTGCAATGATGGGGATGCTTAAAAATATTGGTATTGAAAAAGGACAATCTTTTGCACCAGATGCTAGAGCTAAAAAGCTTTATGCAGTTGCTGCTCCAGATGCACTTGATTACTTGATTGACACCTATCATAAACACCTAAATCCTGTAATGTACAAAGGGAAAAGATGGAATAAATTAGTTCCACCAGGAGTTATAGAAACAGATTTCTCGTATGAATTCCCTGGCTATAATGATTACATCACCCGTGGCCCGATTTATTATGGAATCATTTCCAGTGTAAAAAATTATGGTTCAGCTACTTTCTATATTAGTAGTGCAGAGTCATCAGATGGCAAATGGTTAGAGGGTAATGAAAATTACAAGATAGTAGTACCAGCAAATGTACCTATCGATAATTTTTGGGCGATAACCGTCTACGACCTCGAATCAGCTTCTTATATCCGCGATAAATCCAAGAGCAGTGTTGACTCCAACATGAAACTTAAAAAGAATAAAGACGGAAGCACAACCATTTATTTCGGAATTAAAGCGCCCAAAGGGAAAGAAGCCAATTGGATACCAACCGTAGAAGGTCGCAGATTCTTCCTGTTATTCCGTTTTTATGGCCCTCAAAAAGGAGTATTTGACGGAAGTTGGGAGCTAAACGATATCGAAAAAATATAATCTGAAATAAATTTCGGAAAAAGGGGGTGATCCCGCAATTGGACTGCCTGCCTTTTTCCGGCATCTCGAATGTGTTACAAATATTTGGCCAGGGGGTGTTGTTCGAGGCCGGAAGTTTGACCAGCCACTGGTCTCGGTTCTTGACCGAGTACCCCTGTTTGGCGCTGGCCACAATCCTTCTTGAACGATACAGGCTCTTGATCAAAAAACTCCACCACCCCGAATGTCCGCCTGAACGCGGCGTATAGATGATCGAACGCAATCCGCCACGACCGGAATCCATTATTCAAGATAAGGAGTCATGGAATTGAAGACAACAAGATATCTCTCAATCGCGGGAGTTTTGATCGCACTGGCCGTGCCGGGTCTTGTCCCACCACAACGGGCACAAGCTGGTGACCAGTCCGCGAGCCCGGGCCCAAAGCTCATTCTGCAGGTTACGGTGGACCAGTTGCGTGGCGATCTGCCCGACCGCTTCAAGGAACATATGGGGTCGGGTGGCTTTCGCTACCTGATGGACAACGGCGTCTGGTATGCCAACGCCCATTATGGCTATTCCAACACCGAGACCGTAGTCGGCCATACGACCCTGGCCACTGGCGCGGACCCGTCCGAGCACGGTATGATTTCCAACGTCTGGTATGATCGCCAGGAGGAGCGACTCGCCTACAATATAGAGGACCCGCGGTACCACGTGTTGACCGCCGGCGCGGATATCGATGAAGAGACAGAAATCGACGCCTCCCAGGTTTTGGCCACCACCGATGGTCGTTCGCCGGCCAATATCCTGGTCACCACCCTCAGCGACGAGCTGGTCCTGGCCACCAACGGGCAGGCCAAGGTGTTTGGAGTCTCAGTAAAAGACCGCGGCGCGGTGACCCTGGCGGGGCATACGGGAAAGGCCTTCTGGTTCTCCAAGTCATCAGGCGGATTCATCACCAGCTCCTACTATTACGACAAATACCCTGAATGGGTCACGGCCTGGAACGAGGCGGGTCATGCCAAGGTCTTCGGTGGCAAGTCGTGGGAACTGTTGCGCGACAAGGAAGACTATCTGTTCGGCGCGGACGACGATAACTCATGGGAGACGGATGTCGCCGGCTTTGGCTGCACCTTCCCTCACGCTTACGGACCGGCCGATGGCAAACACTTCAACAACTTCCTGATCTACAGCCCGGCGGCCGATGAACTGACCCTTGATTTTGCCAAGACCCTGATCGAGTCCGAGCAGCTCGGACAAGACGATGTACCAGATTTTCTGGCTATCAGTTTTTCCGCCACAGACTACGTGGGCCACCTGTTCGGCCCCTCCAGTCTTGAGGCCGAGGACAACCTCTTGCGTCTGGACCGCACACTGGCCGATCTGTTCGCCTTCGTGGATGAGAAGGTCGGGCTGGAAAACACTCTGATCGTCCTGTCGGCCGACCATGGTGGCCCGGACGCGCCGGGCTTTGCGCAGAAATTCGGGTTTGATGTTGATTACATCATGGCCGACCAGTGGGACCGCACCCCGTCCCTGGTTGCCCTGAAAAAGAAGTTCGGCATCGGCCAGAAACTGATACGGGCCTTTTTCCCGCCCTACGTCTACCTCAACCGGGAAATCATCGCCGAAAACAACCTTGATCTGGCTGAAGTCGAACAGGCCGTGGCCGAGGAACTGATGACCATCAAGGGGGTGGCCATGGCCATCACCCGCACCGACCTGATGACCAATCGATTACCGGACACGCACCTGACGCGCGCGGCGCGGCGCGGGTTCAACCCCAAGCGTTCGGGTGATATCCTGATGCTGTTTCAGTCGCAGTACTGCATCAACGATTTTGAAGGAGAGGTCACCACGGCCAACCATGGTGGTCCCTGGCGTTACGACACCTTCGTGCCGGTTGTCTTTGCCGGTGGCCAGCTCAAGGGTCAACGCGTTTACCGTCCGGTTGAGCCCCTGGACATCGCCCCGACCCTGGCCGCACTGCTGGGGATCAAGCCGCCTTCCGCGGCCTGGGGTGTCCCCTTGCCGGAGATTATGACGAATTTTCGCTAGAAATTATCACAGCACTGGTCACGTTGTGCACCAGTCAATTTGTCCGTTTTTACTCTTACTGGAGGATGAAACGAAATTCCTGGTGTAGCTCAGCGCTTCGTTCGTTTTCCCCCTGGGGCAGGCTTGAAAAGCCCAGAGAATTGGTTTAGGCAATTCCGCCCAAGACAGCAACAGCCGTTACCGGCTTTACTGACCCATGGTATCCCGACCTTCGACCTCAGCCAAAAGGGGCCACAGTGCCTTCCGTAAATCCGTCATCCTTCATTAAGGGCTGGAAGCTGCTTCTGGCCAAGCCCGTTTTCAATCCTGCCACGGTTCCGTTCCGTGCCTGTCTGCTGGGGATCCTGCTGCCGGTCTTCCTGATGACAAGCGCCGTCGCCGCAAACGAACAAGACATGACGAGCCTGACCGAGCGGTTACAGGACAAACGCCTGGCCATCTCCGCCGGCGTTTTCCTGGTCCGTTTTGACTCCACGTACAAGTATTCCGACGCCGAGTCCGGCAGGCAGGCCTTCGTCGATCTGGAAGGTCAACTCGACCTGCCCCCGTCCGAGGTCGTCGGGAACATCGCCGTACTATGGCGACTTTCCAATCACGGCTATCTCGCGGGCTCCTTTTCACAACTCCGTCGCTCGGGGGAGCGCAGGGTCCTCCAGGAATCCATAGTCATCGGGGACGACGTCGTGGGCCTGGACGGGGTGATGTCCGTGAGAATGGACTACGACTTCCTCGATTTAAACTACGCCTACGCCTTCCACCGCAAGGAGCAGAGCCTGGTGCTCGGCAAGGTGGGTGTCCACGTCTTCAGTACACGAACGGGCTTCTTGCTCAAGGGAGATCTTATCGTCAACGGGGTGGAGGAATCGGGCAGTATCGGCAACGAGACCGATTTCGTGGCGGCATTCCCCCTTCTCGGCGTGGTGTTCAACTACCAGTTGGGTCGCCGTCTGATAGTCGAAAATCTCGTGGATGTCATCTACCTGCCGGTCAGTGACTCCCAGGGCGTGGCGCTGCGTACCCTGCTGGGTTGCCGCTATATGATCACCCGCCGGATCGGCCTCAAGGTGGGGCTGTCCTACAATTTCGAGCATTTGAAATACACCGAGGACGGCGTCACCCACGAAGTCGAGTTCGACTTCAGCGGCCTCATGGCGAAGGTCTACCTTGCCTTCTGATCGGCCTCCGGATTCTAGCCGCACGAAGGAATTAAATTGGTGCCTGAATGGGAGTCTTATGGCATGTATGAGTGATGTAGAATCTGCAATAAACTGGCCGCCTTTAGGTGCCTCGGGAACCCGAAGTGCGGGCGCGCCACTGACGGCTTTGAGCGGTTCACAATGAAGGCCCCGGCTTGCCGGGGGATGATTATCTTGTCGATATTCTCGAGGAGTAACAAGTATGGAAATAACACTATATAGGTTCGACAATGGAAAAGTTGAAACAGTTGAGAATAATATTTCACCAGACCAATGGCCAGAGAAAGTCAACTGGGTTGAAATTCATTGTTCCAACAGAATCGAAGTCGTAGACTATCTGGAACCTATTCCGTCACTAAAAGAACATCGCAATTACATTATCACTCCCGAAAATCACATCATACCCGAAACCAGCAAGGGTTTAATAATTCAGCACTTCATTATTTCGAGAAAGGATAATATTTACAAGGGCGATTACATTTCATTGATTATCTCTCCGGGGTTTGTCATTTGCATTATTCCCGATTCAGTAGACCGTCAGTTCTATCAATCTCAACCCAACAACGCGAAGGACTTTTTTAATGACCTGACCGATTATTTCTTATTCATCATGGTTTCAGATATTTTCAAGCAAAATATCGCAAACCTGAAAACAGTTCGCGAACGACTCAACAACATGGAAGAGCAGCTACTCAACGAGCCGGATAAATTGGGGTCATCCTCTGTAATGAAGACCAGAAACGATATTCGCCAATTGGCTGATATTATCGAGGATCAGTATGTAGGTTTCAAAATCCTGGTTTCCTTTCTGGATGTTGACACTGAAAAAGAGGGCCTTGAAAAACTGAAAAATATTCTAAACGGATTCAAGGAATTCAACCGTATGGTTGGTCGCCTGGAAGAAAAAGCAGAATCATCCCGCACCCAGTTCATGCTGATCCACCAGGAGGAATCAGCACACAAAATTAATATTCTCACCATCCTTCAGGCCATATTTATCCCGCTTACGTTCATTGCAGGGGTTTATGGAATGAATTTTAGGAACATACCCGAACTGAACTGGCAAAATGGTTATTACTTTATTTGGGGAAGCTTTGTCGTGTTGTCAGGCTTGCTTCTGATTTACTTTAAAAAGAATGGCTGGTTCGATTAAAACAATGCCGTCTGTAGGGATGTCAGACCCACCCGGACCCTTTAGTTGCTATATTTAGTGTACACTGAAGGAGGTCCTACTCATGAACCAGGAAGCAAGAGAACATCTCGCCGCCCATCGAAAATGGGTAATTCTTGAATACGCGAAGGCTATCGGAAATAATCTGGAAGCATGCCGTGAGTTTGAATCCGGGAGAAATTGGCGCTCTTCTTGTGGCGCTGCTGGTTTATAATGGCCAGCTTCTGATTGGTGGCAACTGGGCTCTTGCTCCTCTTGCCACCGATATCGATTTTTGGAACCTGCGCATTGTCCTGGGACTTTTGATCGTGGTGCAGGGATTTGAAACATCCCGCTATCTTTTGATTCCGCATGATCAGATCCAGGATCAAATAACCTTGGCTGGGCTGGCCGCACGATACGAGGTGCGCGTTGAGAATACTTGATCGAACAGTTCCCATCTCGTCCTCGCTGTCCGTCATATCAAACGCAATCCTCATCGAGCCATTGTGGATGCTCGATGTCACTGAACGCAAGCGAGGTAACCCAGGCGCTCCTGCGATAGAATCCATTCTTGGTTTGGATCCCAAGCGCCACCCTCGACCCCGAAAGTAGCAGGGCACATAGATCACGTAGAAAGCTCCCAGATATGTGAACGCCCCCGCGCAATCCCGATTCTTTGTCGTAGCTCAACTCACCCGCAATGCCTCCGTTATCTTTGGCATCCCGCTCGGTGATGTGGAACTCCAGCCGACCGTCGCCCCTAATCGACTCGCGAAGCAACAAGCTCTGTTCAAGACTGAGAGGGTCACTAACCACGTGGCGCGTATACAAGCATTCGCCATCAGGTTTATGTTCTTCATATTGTGCTCGTTCTCGTGGGACCTCTTTCGATTGGTGGTGAGCCACCATAAGCACATGCCAAGACTCCACTTCTCCATGTATAAAAAGCTCACTGAGGAGTGTTTTCCTTTTCGTCGCCGGTTGTTTTTTCGACATCTCGGACTCCTTTTACCACGTGAAGAACAAAGTATCCGAAAACGATTTCAAACTGGCGAACAAGCAAGGATATTCCGAGCTGAGCCTTCCGACTTGAGTTTTTGCGGCCAGCCCTCCCTGGGGTGGGTGCGTTTTTGTTAGCTTAAGCAAAGCAACTCGATGAAACCTTCTCTACAGCGAACCGTATTGAAAACCGCAGATTAATTTGCTTTACCTTGATCGTTCCAAAATCTTCGCCAACGGGTTGGTACAAACCCAGCCGTCCTTTTGAGGAGTATATTCTTGAAAAATTTCGCCTGGTTTTTGGCCTCTGTTCTCATGGCTTCTACTGCGCTTGCTGGCAGTTGGGAAGGCGTGGAGTCACTGGAAGACGGCGTGCTGCACATCAGGAATACGGAAACTCCGCAGACTGTTCCCGGTAACTTCACCTTAACGGAACTCTGGCGCCGTGGCGGCGAAGACAACGATCTCATCTTCGGTATAACGGGTCGGATCATCGAGAAAGAATACAAACCTCTTACTCGAACCAGAGAGGACCACGATCGCCTCTCGCGCACTTCGACAATGTGGATCAACGGGCACGAAGCATCCTTTAAAACCCAAAAATACTCCCGAACTGTTCGTGACGTTTTCCCAAGGCCAGACGGCTCTCTGTGGGTTCTGTCGGACCGGGGCAGCCGCGTTCGAGCTGACGGATTGATGGCCCAATTTGATGAATTTGACGCACAGGGGCGGTTTGTCCGTGAGGTAAACTTGTCCGGAGATGCCGATCTTTTTGAGGACGGCTTTTATATAAATGACGACCTTGTCTATGTAGTCAAGGGGCTTACAGCGGCAAAAGCAAGTCTGCATGCCGCCGAGGATGTGCAGGAAGCCGAAGCGGACCCGCTCATGGTAGTCTGTTACCGGTTGACCCTCGTCAAGTGAAAGAAGAGCCCCGACCGTAACGGTCGGGGCTGAAGGAAAGATCTGTTCTTACTTGATTAGCCGGTCCATATCATTTGACCATCATCATCTTGACCACCGATGCTTCATCACCGGCACGCACCCGGGCAAAGAAAGCCCCACTGGCCACCCGGCGACCATTGTCATCAAGACCATTAAAAGTAAGACTGCCTGCACCAGCACCCATCACGCCGCCATCGATGCTGCGCACCAGGCGTCCATCCACACTGTAGATGTCCACCGTGACCCGGGCTTCATGCGGCAGTTCAAAGTGGATCTGGGTTACAGGATTGAACGGGTTGGGATGCGCACCCGAAACCCGCAGGGCCGATGGCAAAACACCCTCATCCACAGCCGAAAGATTGTTGGGATTCTCTTCACCAGGAGTCACTTCATCAAAGAAACTCCACAGGCCATACTCGCCCGATCGTCCATAGCTGATGTCTGCCTGCTGCTGACCAAATTGAATGAAGTCAATTCCCGTGAGCCCATCGGCACTGCTCAATTGGATCATTTCACCGGCAGAGCTCAACGAGAAACCAAGCTCAACCTCGTCCACAAAAATATACCCGGAAGCTTCCAGGGTTGTGCCCACGGGGAACACCCATTTGAGAGGTTCGGAAGGATCATCACTCACACCCCAGCCACTGATGTTCACAGCCTGGCTTGACCGGTTGTAAAACTCGATCCAGTCATCCACCCCGCCATTGGCGCTGGTTGTCTGGAACTCGTTGATCACCACTGCAGCCAAAGGTTCGGTGTTTTCACTGCCGGGTGAAGGAACACTCAGGTATTCGGGTTCAGAGTATACGCTGATGGTTTTCCCTGGTGCAGGAATTCCTACGGTAACTCCAGGAACCAATCCCACGGAAATATCCGTATTTTGCAGACCAAAATGGAAACCACTGAGGCGTGTGTTTCCGTGTTCTTCGCTGTCATACAGGGCAATTTCTTCGCCCCCGGCCGAGAGCTTGAAGGACGTGTGCAAAGGACCCTGCTCGGGCTCACCATCGCACCAGATAATCAAAGAGGCGTACCCCTCAAGAATAAGTTCAGGCATCATCCATTTCCGGTGATCGCCAAAATTATCCGTCAGGAACATGCCGCTCAAATTGGTGGCAACGTTGCTGGTGTTGAGGATTTCAACCCAGTCATCAAACTCGCCGAACTCATCAGCAAGAGTGCTGCCGTTGCTGGCCATGGCCTCGACCACCAACAGATTTCCCAGGGGGTTGTAACCGACGGTGTAGGCATGAAAGGTAGCAGGTGCTTCAGAGGGTTTGGTCACGACGTTACCAAAATCGTCATAGGCAGCCACGTAATATCTCACCAGAGTGCCTTCGGGCTCAGCATCAATTGTGGCACCAAAAAGACTGTCGGCAGGAGCACCATCGCCGTGCGCACCATCGTCGAACATTTGACGCGAAACAAAACCCGCGCCCAGATCCACAAAGAGTTCGACCCGGTCCAGATCAGACGCGTCGCTGACCAAAGCGGTGATCAAAACATTGTCGCCCACCTGGGGAAGATCGGGTGATTTGTCAGTGTCGTGAATGATGGGAGCCTGGTTGCCCTGGAAAACACTGTTGATGGCGCCAGGAGTGCC
>JAOZJV010000048.1:9074-11715 GCA_029935695.1 Candidatus Krumholzibacteriia bacterium
TCGCCCATGACCAGGCTGGGATCCCAGGCGGTGGAGTTGGCATTGTCGAGGCCGGGGTTAACCAGTTCCAGGGTGGGTCCGTCGCCATCGGGAGAACCGGGCCACGCGCCACCGTCATCATAAGTCACTGTATCGACCAGCATACCGTCATCATCATAAAGGTAAATGGCTTCCCCGCCATTGCTGAGGCCAAAGCCGGTGCCGTTGGGATCGAAGTCATTGATGTTGATGGGACCGACGCCGGGGTATTCCGCGGAGAATGCACTGATGTCCCCCACCACCAGCAAATAGGCCCCAGGGGCCAGATCACCGTTCAGGATGCAGTGAGTGTGGGTGGGATCGCTGTCGATGAAGTAGAAATCATCCAGCTCCACGGCGGATGGTCCATCATTATACAGCTCAATCCACTCAATATCCGGAGAACCGGGTGAATTGTACATGATTTCATTGATCACCACATCGGCATAGGCTGCCGTGCTCAGCATCAGAACAGCACAAAAAGTGACCAGAAAGGACGACGAGAGCTTCATGGAATCCCCTTGAATCTAGACAGAAATACCCAAAAACATCAGAAATCAGGGAATCCAATGGAAACCATGATCTTCGCATTCTCTAATTATAACACATTTTGAGTTACGATAAGATAAAAATCGTCAATGAGGTGGGTGTTTTGGGTCTCAACTCTTCTGCATCAAGGTGGGCACATAAGCTTTGTCTTCCTTCAAAATATGGTTGATCAGCCAATATTTCAGGAATTCCCGGACTTCCACTGTGATGCGTTTCCCCTGTTGATCAAATTCGAACTGAAGGCGTTCAACCTTTTGCAATAATTGACGATGCTGGCTTTTGTGCTGTTTTAATTTGGGATATTCGGCGTCTTCCATGAGTTTTTCTTCATCCACAAAATGTTCGGCGGTGTAGGAAAGCAAATCGGTGAGGATTTCATTCATCACCCGGGATCCTTTACCCCGTTTGGCGGCTTCATCAAATTTATTGACGATTTCCACCAATTTCCGGTGCTGGTCATCCACCTGAACGATGCCCGTCTCAAAATCATTCGTCCAATCAATTAATGCCACGACGATCAAACCTCCGCAAAACCCGACTAATGCCCCAAAAACACCCTGTCTTTAGTATATTCGGGCAGATTTGGGGACTTTTTACGGATTTTTTCCCGATTCTGGCGCTGGAAGTAAAAATAATTCTGGAACCGCTTGCCCGTTTCATCGTATAACGTCAGTTCCCAATGCATCCCCCGCGCATTGAATAACCCACCCTATCACCTCCATTGGTGGGTTGAAGTACCCCTGAAAGGACCCTCGCATGTCTACCCTCAAGGCAGCAAAATTCCCTTCCATTATCACTCTGATGGCCATCCTTCTGATGCTTGCCACTGGCGTTGCCCAGGCCGGAGAAAAAGGCGGCTATCTGGGCGTTATGCTCCAGGATATCAACACCAGCATGGCCAAAGCCATGGATCTGGACGATGAAAACGGCGTTCTGATCAATGAAGTTGTCTCCGGCAGCCCTGCCGATGAAGCCGGCCTGCAGGATGGCGATGTGATCATCAAGTTCAACGGCAAGGAACTGGCCAACCACAAAGCACTGACCAAAGCAGTGAGCTCCTCCGCTCCCGGTGAAAAAGTCGAAGTCGTTGTTTTACGCGATGGCAAGAAAAAGACTCTCAATGTGGAGTTGGGCGAGCGTGAAGAAAACACCATGGTTTTTTACAGTGATGACGGGGATGTTCATTTTCCCCACCTGAACGAAGATGTTTTTGTCTGGCAGGATGACAGCCATGGCCATAACGAACAGATCAAGATTATGATCAAAGACCTCGAAGGCATGGGCGGAGACCGCGGTTTCATGGGTGTTCAGGTGGAAGACATCAACGAACAGATGGGCGATTACTTCGATGTTAAAGACGGCGAAGGTGCCCTGGTCACTTCGGTCACTGAAGACAGTGCAGCCGAAAATGCCGGCCTGAAAGCCGGCGATGTCATTGTCAAAATCAGTGATGAAGATATTGAGTCGGCCGGTGATGTGCACAAAGCCCTGGCCGGCACCGAACCTGAGCAAAAACTTTCCGTCGAAGTGATCCGCAAGGGTAAGAAAAAGCAAATGGACATCACTCTTGGTGAGCTTCCTGAAGACCAGATGACCAGACACATTGAAATGATTGGCGGGGACCATAACGTGTACATGCGAAGCCCAAAATCGCTTCACCACGGTATGAGCGCACCTCATCAAATGCATAAGCAACTGAAGGTCATTTACGAAGATGAAAAAGAGTTGAAGGAAATGCGGGAAGAGCTGGATAAAATGAAGATGGAATTGAAGGAAATGCAGAAAGAGTTGAAGAAGTAATATTCAGGCAAAATCTGAAAAATGATGGGGCGCCTTTTCTGGGGCGCCCCATTTTTTGTGTTATTCCTACCGGTAAATGGACTTTAACTCGCCAAGATTGACGGGAATCACGTCGACCACCGAATTGTAGGAAACCATTCCATCGTACCAGTTGACCAGAATAGTATTGTTTTCGCTGTCACGCACAGCGACATCCAGCCAATCCAGGGGGCTTTCACCGAATTCCACTCCCTGGAAACTGAGGCAAATAACAGAGCCATCCATCTCGGCGCTA
>JAOZJV010000524.1 GCA_029935695.1 Candidatus Krumholzibacteriia bacterium
ACGAATTTGTGAATACCATAGCAAATCGGATTATAGAAATCACACCAAGCGGCATTATTGACCGACTCATATCTTATGACGAGTATGTTGAAAGCATGGAAGTTTTTGCAACCCGGGAAGCAATGATTCGGAAGGCTGCTTAAGCGTTGATAAGCACTCGAGTCTGGGATATGTTTCCCCTGTCGCTACCAAATATTCCATCCGGCGTAAATGCTGTCAAATTAGGGTAAGCTGGAAAACCGGCTGTCAGCCCTTTGGTTGATATTAAGGACCTCGTTGCTCTTTGAGTAGCGGGGATTCTTGCGTCTATGAAAGTGGGGGAAGTCCAAAGTCGTAGATCCCAATGAGGGAAATATTCAGGTGGACACAGCCAATACCACGATTATACTTGGCTCATTCCCACTTCTATGTCATTTTCAACAAACAATCGACATTCTCAAATCTCACTCCAGGAACATAAATGCAATTCCTCCGTACAACCAACCCATGGCGTCTCCTCGGTGCAATCCTCTTGGCCACAGCCATCATCATCCTGGCCATCAACGGCCAGCAATGGTTTCCCCAATTAAAACAATTAGTCACTGACAACGGCTCCACCGGATTCCTCTTATTCATGCTCATTTTCATCGTCCTGACGTCCCTGTGCTTCCCCGTCTCAGTCCTCGGTTTCACCGCCGGCGCTCTTTACGGACCCTGGATCGGCCTCCTGCTCATCTTCCCTTCAGGCCTGGTTTCCGGCACTCTGATGTTCTTCCTCGGCCGTGGTCTGCTCCGTGGTTTTGTCCAGAATTTCATCCAAAAAAACAAACGCATGAGAGCTATCGAAAACATCGCCTCGGAAAAGGCCATCCGCTTGAATGTCATGGTCCGGCTGTCGCCATTTAATTTCGGTCTGGCATCCTACGCCCTGGCTGTGGGAAAAAGCCGCTTACCTGCTTATCTTGTAGGGGTTCTGGCAATTCTGCCCAGCCTGACTGCTCAAGTTTGGGTGGGCGCTTTGGCTGGAAAAGCCGGCAGCCCGGGAGAGGTTGGAGGAGAGGGCAATCGTTTGGAGCTCATCCTGCTTGCTGTTGGTGTTTTGTTTTTTCTCATCCTCACTTTGCAAATTGGTAAAATGATCCGCCAGGCCATGGCGGCCGATGAAAAGGATTAGGTGGCATGTCAGGGATGTTTCAATGGATCTCACTGTTGTTTGTTTTGGCCAGCATTGCGGCCTTGATCTACTGCCGCCGTCGAAGGCTTGAAGCCGTCAAATTATCTGAATCTCTTCAAGAGCTTAACCAGGAATTGTCTCTCCGAGTTTCTGAAAACAAAGACATCGCTGAGCGGCTTAGGGGCTCAGAAGACCGATTTCGAGGTGGCATCGACGATGTGGGGGCCGCTCTATGGGAATGGAATCTTGTAGATCAACTCTTTTTTGCTTCGGAGCTGGTTCTGAAAGCCACCGGATTCACCAAAGAAGCTTTGAATAATGACCCTCAATTCATGTTGGGTCTCATCCATCCCGATAACCTCAATCAGGTGGAAAAAACTCTTGCCGACTTCATGAGTGGGTTCACCGATGCAGTGACCCTCGAAATCAGAACTATGTTCGATGACGAGCAATACCATTGGATCAACACCCGGGTCGTGGCCACCCGTGATGAAAACAGAAATATATTGCGCCTGGTGGGCAGTTTTTCCGATATCACCGCCCGCATTTCCGCCGAAGAGGAAAGGGACCGTTTATTCAACCTCTCCATCGATATGCTCGCCGTATGGGGATTTGACGGCATCCTCCAACAGGTTAATCCGGCCTGGGTGAGGGTGCTGGGTTGGTCACGTGATGATTTGATGGGCCGGCCTCTGCTTTTCTTTGTCCATCCCGACGATCAGGAAATCACCAGCGAGGCCTTCGATTCCATTTTCCAGGGGCAACCCATTGAAGAACTGGACATGCGTTTCCGGTGCCGCAATGGCAGCTATCTCTGGCTCAGTTGGAGCTCTTTTCCTTACCCGGACCGTGAAGTTGTTTTCTCGGTTGTTAAAGACATCACTCACAATAAAATGGCCGAACAGAAACTGCTCGATTACCAGAACCGGCTGCGATCCCTGAGTTCTCAGCTGTCGCTGGTTGAAGACCGGCAGCGAAAAGAACTGGCATCAGCCATTCATGACGGTCTGGCTCAGCAGCTGTTTGGCATTCGGGCCAAAGTCACTCTGTTCAAATTCCCCCAGAATTCGGAAAAGATTTCAGCTCTGGTCGCCGAAACTCTGGCCATCATTGATGAAACCATGGGCCAGGCCCGGAACCTGAGTTTTGAACTTTTCCCTCCTGTGCTTCATGAAGTGGGGCTGGAAGCAGCCCTCAGCTGGCTCGGTCATTCCTTCAGCGAAAGGACCGGCATTATCTGCACTCTAACAGCTGAGGGGCAGGGGCCGGAATTGAACGAAGACATCCGCACCATGGCCTTCCAGTCTGTGCGAGAACTGCTGGCCAATATCCGTAAACACAGTGGCGCCGAAACCTGCAATATTGTGGTCAATCATGTTGATGGCTTCCAGACTATTTTAGTGGAAGATCCCGGTAAGGGGTTTGATATTGCCGAATCCCGTGATCGCACTGAAAAGAATGATCCCCGTGGTGGATTTGGGCTTTTCAGCATCAGGGAGCGCATGCGATCGGTTCACGGGCGCATGCTTGTGGATTCACACCCGGGAAAAGGCTGCCGTGTTTTCCTGACTTTTCCCAACAAGGTGCCTCAAGCGCCCTTCACCACTTTTGAGAATCCGGAGCTCTGATTTTGGGAGAAATTTTTGCTCTGGCTTGCGCCCTTGTGTGGGCTTTCGCGGTGGTTCTTTTCCGGAAATCAGGGACCACCGTTTCACCTCTGGCCTTGAACCTTTTCAGGGTGACGATCTCCAGTGTGATGTTCGTCATCACTATGATTTTCCTGAAAATTCCCCTGTTGGGCCAGGCTCCCCTTTCTGACTATCTCATTCTGATGGCCAGTGGTGTCATCGCCATCGCCATTGCTGATACCCTGTTCCATATGA
>JAOZJV010000525.1 GCA_029935695.1 Candidatus Krumholzibacteriia bacterium
GGAAGGGGCTGGTGCCGCCAGCCTGGGCTTCGGCCAGGGTGGTGATGATGTCCATGTACAGAGGCTCGCCGCAGCCGCCGGGCTCTTTGGTGCGATCCAGCACACTGATGCTCTTGACGGTTTTGGGCATGGCTGCCAGGAAGTGTTCGGCACTGAAGGGACGGAACAGACGCACTTTCAGCACGCCGACTTTTTCGCCGGCTGCGTTCAGTTTGTCCACCACGTTGTGGATGGCGTCGCAACTGCTGCCCATGGCCAGAATAACGCGGTCAGCATCTTCGGCACCGTGGTACTCGAAGAGGTTGTACTGGCGCCCGGTCAGGGCGGCAAAGTCGTTCATGGCCTTGATCACAGCTTCAGGACAGGCATCGTAGAAAGGTTGTGACGCTTCACGGGCCTGGAAGAAACAGTCGGGGTTTTGAGCGGTACCTCGCAGCTGGGGCTTGTCCGGAGTCAAGGCGCGGCTGCGGTGGGCGCTGATCATGTCGTGGGTGATCATCGACTTGATGTCTGCGTCGGTCAGTTCTTCAATCTTGCTCACTTCGTGACTGGTGCGGAACCCGTCAAAAAAGTGCAGGAAGGGGATACGGCTCTCAAGGCTGGCGGCCTGGGCGATGAGGGCAAAATCGTGAACTTCCTGAACAGAGGTGGCACCCAGCATGCCCCAGCCGGTCTGGCGGCAGGCATAAATATCTGAGTGATCACCAAAGATGGACAGGGCGTGGGTGGCCACTGAACGGGCAGCGATGTGGAAAACCGTGCCGGTCAGTTCGCCTGCAATTTTATACATGTTGGGAATCATCAGCAGGAGGCCCTGGCTGGCCGTGAAGGTTGTCGTGAGACTACCGGCCTGCAAGGCACCATGAACGGCGCCGGCGGCTCCACCCTCGGACTGCATCTCAGTCACATCGGGTATAACACCCCAAACGTTCTTTTGGCCCTGAGCACTCCATGCATCGGCATGTTCGCCCATGTTACTGCTCGGGGTGATAGGGTAGATAGCGATGACTTCATTTGCGCGGTGCGCAACCGAGGCGGCGGCTTCGTTGCCGTCAACGAGGATCATTCTGCGTGTCATATTTGCTCCTTTTCACGCACAACAACGAAGACGACCCCCGGACTGAGGGCGCCTTCGGACTCATCTAATTTGGTTAGACGTTAGGCAAAAAACAGTGCGGAGGCCAGAAAAATCGCATTCTTAACGGAACAGGGTTTTGATCCAGTCCAAGGTGGGGGCATCTGCTGCCTGGATATTGTTGGTCAGGCGGAAAACCGGGCATTCATCACAACCCGAGGGCCAGGTGAAATTGAACCGCAAACTCTCGTCTGTTGCCCTTGAATATTCCATCCCTCCGACGTTGCCCCAGATGGGCGCGGGCACCAGATAGAAATCTTTAGCCACGTGGTCCAAAATGACCAGATTCAGGGTTGCCAGATGAATCAGACCGTTATCAGGCATCAGGGGTTCAACGGTGGTGACACCAAAATAACCTGGTTGGGAGCGGGAATTGGTGCCTTGGCCCATGAGGTCGGCTCGCTCAAGGATAACTCCTTCGGGAAGGACAACGGCGCAATCCCACGCCTGGATGCCCTGAGGGTGTTCATAACCATAAACCATCATGTGCAGCCTGAGATTGCCGCCAGGGTGGTTTACCAGTTCAAACACTCCGGTATCGTCAGCTTCGGTGGAAAGACCCAAAACACTGCGACCAGGGTGGGTGTCGCCGGCAGCAGGCTGGATAACAACCATCAGAGCCAGAAGAGTTAACAGGGATTTCATAACAAAGGTGTGCAGCTTCATGGCAGGCTCCCTTTAAGTGGTGCGACCACAGATAGTTATATCGGTAGATCGATTCGCTGATATTGCCTTGATCAAAAAAGGAGCAATTTGTGGACCACGTTGGGAGTCAGTCTTTGGCACGGTTCCAGTTGTGTTCAGGGTTGTTGAATTCGTTGAAACCGGTGGCCCTGTTGGCCAGCATTTCGCGGGCCCATTTATTTTCAGCGGTTTTGACATCCCCGCCGAGAAGAAAGAGAGCCACACCCATCAGCACCAAAAGACCTGAATCAATAGCTGAATCCGGAATTCGGCCCAAGGAAGGCAGGAGTTCGCTGAGGCGCAGACCAATCTTCATCAATTGCAGGAAAGCTGCCACAACCAGGGTGATGAGGCTGAGGGAACGCAGGTGTTTTTTTTCAATCAGAACAAAGAAGAGCAAAAGCAGAGTGCGACCGATGGAGAAGGACGCATTGGGCAGAAAGGGATTCATTTCAGCGAAAATAACCCCGAATAGAAAGAGACCATTCAAAAAATGGAACACTCCCACACCCAAGCCAAAACGCCCCAGGAAGGGGTGCACGCCAATCCAGAAAAACCCGGAGGCAAGCAGAAACAAGGCAGCGATCCAGGAAAGCCAGGCGCTGTTGATGAGTATGCCCGAGGATTGTCCCAGAAAACCGGCGGCAAAGAGTTGTCCGGTGGCCAGGATGCTCAACACTGCTCCAGCACGCAAAAGAGTGCTGCCACGCATTCCACCGTTGATCTCGGCCCAAAGATTATGGTTGCCGGGCTGGTCCATGTTTCAAGTCTCCTGTGGTCCGTTGGGGACGGAAATGGGTCTTGAGCAAAGATTAATCCTCAGTGGGGCAATATTCAACAGGGAATTGATTCGGCAGCAAAAGTTCCGGACTTTGACATTTTTCTCCTGCTGAGCTTTAATTACTCCATGAAAATCGCATTCATCGGTACCCATGGAGTGGGCAAAACCACACTCTGTTTCGAATTGGCCGCGGCTCTGAAAAGGCTGGATCTCAGTGTTGATCTGGTGAAAGAGGTGGCCCGGGGCTGTCCTTTGCCCATCAACCGGGAAACCACCCGTGACGCCCAGAACTGGATTCTTCACACCCAGGTGGCCAGAGAAATAGAGCTGAATGATAGTTTTGATGTTATAGTGTGCGACAGAGCGGTCCTCGACAACTACGCCTACATGGTCCATGCCGAAGATCGCCGGCCTGAAATCGAACCCTTCATCCG
>JAOZJV010000526.1:0-2766 GCA_029935695.1 Candidatus Krumholzibacteriia bacterium
TGTTTTTGGAGTTGGGTTATGCATCGATCAATCAATACGCCAAGGCAGAACTCAACTTCAGCCAATCGAAAATTGGGCATTACATCTCTTTGACCAGGAAGTTGGAAAAACTGCCCAGGTTGAAAAAATCTCTCAGTGATGGTGAATTGGGCTATACCGTGGCACGGGTTGTTGCTGATGTGGCTGACTCAAGCAACGAACAGGATTGGGTAGATTTTGCTAAAATGAATTCCCGCCGCACGGTGGAGGATGAAGTCAAGAGAGCCAAGCAGGAAGCCAAAGAAAAAGCAGCCGGGCAACCTGCTTTGCTGCCTCCTCCAAACAAAAAAGCACCCAAAGCTGTATTGCCTGTGCGCGTGAATTTTGAAATGACTCCAATTCAATTTGCACGTTATGAAAAGCTTTGGGAAAACGTCCGCAAGAACCGAAACATTTCATCGGAAAAAGTAGAAGCATTGCTGGAAATTATGGAAGGTTTTTTGGAGCAACAATCCGAACCTGATTCTCAAAAAAGTGCTCCCCGGGGATCAGTCACTAAGCCTTCAACCCAAATCCACATCCATCATTGCCCTGAGTGTGAATCGACCAAAGTCCAGTCCAGCAAAGGCGAGCTGGAAATCGGAAAACAGGAATTTGAACGATTGCAATGCGATTGCCAGATATCCGGTCACGGTTTGCGCAACAAAACCTCCATTCCGCCCACCATCAGGCGGGAAGTATTCGCCAAAGCCCGCCATAAATGCGAAACACCTGGCTGCAATCATACGCGGTTTCTGGAAATCCATCATATTGTTCCGCGCAGCGAAGGCGGGGGTAACGACCTGGAGAATATGAAACTACTTTGCAGTTTATGCCATCGTCTGATTCACCGGTCACATCTTATGATCAAGGAAGCACTTGGGACTTACCAGTTCCGTCAATAAGTTCTTTGAGCCATTAGTTGGTACCCAAGGATTTTGTACCTGAAAATCCCCTCACCTTCATCCAACTGAACCGGCCCCAAGGGGCAATTCATCTCGGTCCAAGGGCTGAAATCCAATTAAAACACTCCGTAAGTTTATTAATTAACAACAAATGACACCCCTATGACATCACTTTTCTTGCCCCCCTGTAACTTGGTCCCACCTTGGGTCTTAAGACTACATCACCTGGTTGACCGTGTCTTTGAAACAGGAGTACTCCATGCCCACCGTCTACAAAATCGGCACCCGCGGTAGTGACCTGGCCTTGTGGCAGGCCAATCATATTTCAGACTGCTTGCGCCAGCTCGGCATCAAACCCGAAATCACCATCATCAAGACCACGGGCGATAAAATCGACAATGTCCCCTTCTCCAAACTTGAAGGCAAAGGCTTCTTCACCAAGGAGCTGGAAGACGCTCAACTGGATGGCCGGGTGGATCTGGCGGTGCACTCTTTGAAGGATCTTTCCACCACTATGCCGGACGGTCTGGTGCTGGCGGCCATGGTGGGACGCGAAGATGCCCGGGAAACTCTCCTGGTGCGCCGCGAAGCCGTGGATGAAGAACGTCTGGCCGCCGGTGAAGTGCTGCCCCTGAAATCCGGGGCCAAAATCGGAACCAGCGCCGCGCGTCGTCAGGCCCAGGTCCACTGGCTGAGGCCGGATCTGGAAATTGCCGACCTGCGTGGCAATGTGCCCACCCGGGTTAATCGTCTGCGCGAGGGCATGTACGACGCCATTCTGCTGGCTCACGCCGGTCTGCTGCGGTTGGAACTTGATCTGGATGAATTCTTTGTCAAGAACCTGGATGTGGACAAATTTGTCCCTGCCCCTGCCCAGGGAATGCTGGGCATTCAGTGCCGCAACGAAGCTCAGTGGGTTCAGGGAATTGCCAAATTGAATTGTCCCGAAGCCGCTGGTGCTGTAGCCGCTGAAAGGCTGCTGCTGAACCGGCTGGATGGCGGATGCCAGCTTCCTTTCGGGGTGAATATCCAACAGGGTGAAAATGGCTGGCAGCTGGAAATTTTCTTTGCCGACAGCCCCGAAGACAGCCATCCGTTGCGTCTCAGCCTGAAGGGCGACAGTCCTGATGACCTGGCAGAAGAAGCCTGGATTGCCCTGGCTGAAAGACTGAAAAAACAGGGAAGCACAAAAGCGTGATTTCCAAGGCACGCATCATCCTGACGCGGCAGAAGCAGCGGAACAAAGCCTGGCACCTGAGCCTGGTTCAGGCGGGATTCGAAGTGGCCAACTTGCCCCTGGTTCGTTTTGAATCACTGGAAGTGCCGGCGGAATATTTCACTCGCGCTTACGACTGGATTCTCTTCACCTCTCCCCAGGGAGTGGATGTTTTCCTGACCTCAGGACTGAAAACTCACGGAGCTAAACTGGGCGCCCTTGGTGCTGGAACTTCCGCCGCCCTGACCAACGGCAACCTTCCTGATGATCTTGGCTTCAACGGATTGGACGGCACCGAACTGGCCCACGCCTTCATCAAGCAGGTGACGGCCCCGGCCTCGGTGCTGTTGCCTGGTGCGGCCAAACGCATGGCAGATCCTCGGGCCACCCTCAGCGCGGCCGGTTTCCAGGTCACTGAACTTGCCACTTACAAAACTCAGCCAGTAGCGCCCAATGAACTGGCCATGAAATTTCAAACCAACGACATCATCTTCTTCTGCAGTCCCTCGGCCGTGCGCGCCTTCACCAGCGCCTTCACCGCCAGGCCCGACTGCGTGGCCATCGGAGAAACCACCGCCGCAGTTTGCCGCGAAAACGATTTCCCCACCCAGGTGGCCCAAACCCCGG
>JAOZJV010000526.1:2776-3030 GCA_029935695.1 Candidatus Krumholzibacteriia bacterium
CTCTTACCATCAGCACGGAGAATGAATCATGAACCTCATCGACCGTCCCCGCCGCCTGCGTTCCACTGCCGTCATGCGTGAAATGGTGGCCGAAGCTGATGTCTCGGCCCGGCACCTGATCACCCCCCACTTCGTGGTCGAAGGCACCGGCGTGCACCAGGAAATCGGCGCCATGCCCGGTGTGTACCATACATCGGCCGATACCATTGTCGAAGAAGTGGGACGAGATCTCGAACTGGGTCTCAAATCGCACT
>JAOZJV010000049.1 GCA_029935695.1 Candidatus Krumholzibacteriia bacterium
CAAAAATGGCTGCCGTCAGAGCGAAAAAAAGCAAAATGGCCTGGCTCTGTTTGTAGAGCAGGCTGAATAAAAAGATGAAGATGGCCACACCAATGACACCGGCCCGCAGCAGACTCAGGTGGGCTTTGGGCGAGAGCGGTGTTTTCCGGAAGGGCAACACCACATCCTGAATGAAAATGCTGCTCCATGAGTGCAGGTAGGTGTTGTGGGTGCTGATGAAGGCTCCCAGCATGAGGGCCGCAAAGGCGCCCAGCAGTCCGGTGGGCAGCAGCCGGGTCAATACCAGGGGAGCACGCATTTGGTTGGCCAGCGATTCATTGGTGATGCCTGCCAGGTGAGTGTTCACACCGTCGGCAAATCCAGCCCAGTCGGGGTGGTGCAGAACCGTGAACACAAGAATGGGCACGATGGTCATGAAGACATCCTGAGAGCGCCCGCGCCACAGACCCAGCACACCGCCCATTTTGCCTTCATGGGCCGTGCGGGCCGAGCTGTTGTAGGCCTGGGTCCCTTGCCAGCTCATGGCGCCATAGAACAACCCGATCACGCCAATCAGAAAATATTTGAAATTGAAATCGGCCACAAAGCCCGTGTCGAAGGGATTGATTTTTGAATGCCCGGCAGGAGTTTGTGAAAGCACATCTCCCACCTGATCCCATCCCACAATCATCAGCAGATACACCGCCAGAATGAGGAAAACGAGATTGGCGAAGGCACCCTGGATGAAGTCGGTGATCATGACTGCGACCTGGCCGCCGGCAAACACGAAATACACCGCTGTGGTGAGCAGGAAGGCCATCATGGTGGGGAAAACAGGCAGAGTAAGCCCCAGCAGGTTCCAGGTGTCGGGCAGCCCGAGGAAATGGATGAAAAAGTGGGCTCCCACCGAAGGAAAGATGCCGAAATTGATCAAGCCGGCCATGAAAGCCACGGCCCCGGCAAAAATCCGGAAGCGCCGGCTGTAACGCATTTCGAAAAACTCGGCCAGAGTGAGGGCGCGGGTGCGCCGGAACCGGTAGTTCACCCAGCCACTGACGGTCACAAAAACACTGAACAGGGCCATGGTCAGCCCCCACCAACCCATGGCAAATCCTGATTGGTAACCTGCTTCCAGATTGGCCACCACGGTGATGGCCCCAAGACCTGCGATGCCGGCGCTGATGGTCAGCAGGTAGCGCCCGGCACTGCGACCGGCGGCCAGATAATCGGTCACGCCTCGCATGTAGCGTTTAGTCAGAATCACCACGGCGAGGATGCCGAAGTACATGATGGCGACGATGGTCCAATCGAGAAATTTCATTAAAAAAGCCGCGGTTCCTCAAGATGTGATGATGAGTCCAATGTGTGTCCTTCCAGTCGCAGCAGTCTTGCTTTGGTGGTGATGCCACCGGCGAATCCTACCAGTGATCCGGTTTTGCCGATGACCCGGTGGCAGGGCACCAGAATAGGCAGGGGATTGTGCCCGGCAGCCTGGCCCACGGCCCGCGAGGCTTTGGGTTTGCCCAGGGCCACGGCAACTTCACCATAGGTGCGCAGTTTGCCATAGGGAATTTTCAGCAATTGCTGCCAGACTTCCCGCTGAAAATCTGTGCCATGAAGGTCGATTTCCAATTCAAAACTTTCTGTCTGCCCGGTAAAATAGCTGGCCAATTGAGCGAGCAGTTCATCAAAATGGTCCGGTGTTTCCCTGATGGTCAGCGGCACTTCGTCAGGACCGACATCCCACAAGGTTCGGGCCACGGCGTGGGCCTGGGTGTGGTAAGTGCAGGAATCTGGCAGGAATTCCAGCCAGGCCAGGCCCGCTTCACCAGAAACGGCCAAAAGAGGATCCAGAGCGGTTCTCAGCAGGGCATAATGGACCATGATATCGTCTCCGCGATGAGGAATGCATTTCGTCGCTGGACGTGTGGGGTCATTATGCCTTATGGAGCAGAGAATCTCTACAGAATCATTTGGGGTTGTTATTGGAGGGGTTGGTTTGCTTGCCGGCGAGCAAGAAAATTGAATTTTTGTGAATTTTGTTGATCGTTGGATGGCGCTGATTAATTTCGTGATATTTTCGTTTTTTCCTTGACTTTTTCGCCAAAGTTTCGTATCCTTAAGAAGTCACTCCTCCCGTTTGACTTTCCTGCTGATCCATGAAAGGTTGTTCCATGGCAACCGCACTTTTGACCCCATTTGTCGAACATTCTACCGCTCAAGATGCTCATTCTGCCCTCAAGCAAGCCGTGAAGACCATGGCCCAGGCCAAGCATTGCGCCGTGATCTGGTTTCAGGAGATCGTGACCCGGAAACTGTATAGGGATCTGGGTTATGCCTCCATCTACCTGTATGCAGACAGGGAGTTGGGGTTTTCCGCCTCCAAAACCACCAATTTCCTGAAGCTGTCCCGAACTTTGACCGATTTGCCCCAATTGAAGAAGGAGTTGGCTGACGGTGAAATCGGTTACACCAAGGCGTGCGAGGTCATCAAGGTCGCCAGCCAGGAAAATGTGGAACAGTGGCTGGAGGAGGCACGCAGAACACCCCGCCGGGAGCTGGAAAAAAAGGTCGCCAGGGCAAAGAAAGCGGCTCTGCAGAAAAAGAACCCACTTCAGGGAGAATTGCTGGCCCCGCCTCAATCAAGCACACCCAAAGTAGCCGCAAAACACAAAGTCATTCTGGAAATGTCCACGGAACAGCTTGCCCGTTATGAGGCTTTGTGGGAGAAGCTGCACAAACTAGGCGGCGTGCCCGCTGGGTATAAGAAAGTCGAGGTGGTGTTGGCGGGCCTGGCGTCACTGGCGGAACCGCATGAAGGTTCAACTGCCAGGCCCTCTTCAGCCAGATCCACTTCCTCTGTACAAGTTCATGTCCACAAGTGTCCCGAGTGCAACCAGGCTTTCATCACCACCAGTCGTGGCACAACACCTCTGACAGAAAATGAAACCGATCGCCTCATGTGCGATGCCCACATCCAAAAGCCCGGCAAACCCAACCGGGCCACTATTAAACCATCAATTAAACGCCAGGTTCTGAGTCGCGACCAACATCGATGCCAGGCTCCGGGGTGCCGCAACACCTGGTTTCTGGAAATCCATCACATCATTCCCCGAAGGTTTGGCGGCACCAACGATCTTTCCAATCTCATCACCATGTGCTCATTATGCCACAGCCATTTGCACGAAAAAGGCGGACGGAATATCCGCCCGCCTTATGGAGAATCTGATCAGGCTGCGGCCTGTCAGAAGGAGAACCAGAAACTCATTTCCGGGTAAGTGCTGCTGCAATCCCAGAGTTCGGAGTCGCAGTCCAGGTACATTTCGTGAACCACACCCAGGGAGACAAAACTGCCGCCCTTCTGGTAGGCCACACCGGCGCGTCCGCCCCAGGAATTGTAATTGTCATAAGGGTCAGACATGAACGTTTTACGGTAGAAAGCACCTGCGTAAGGTTTGAAGCGTTTCATCTTCCAGAAGGTGTAGAGAATTTCAGGAGAAACTTTCCAGAAAGTGGGGTCCTGCAGAATCCAGCCTTCACCGGCCAGTCCCACGGAAAGGCCGTCGGCTACAAAATAACTGAAACCGCCACCGACGATGAGGTAAGTCTCGCCGTAGGCGCTGCCCATGCCGCCAAGGATATTGGCTCGTTTGCTTCCTTTGGCAAAAGGGCCCGCAGGATTGGGGCTTTGAATTTGGTATGTTTGTTCCTGGGCAGGAGGAACGGTTTGAGTGGTCTGGGCCCAGACGGCACTGCCCAGGCAGATCAAAAGGGTAAAAACCAATAATGTTGTGAGCAGTTTCATCTGCAACCCTCCGGTTTGGTTCAAAGAAAAGCGGCCCGACCAGAAGGCCGGGCCACAAGGCTTATGATACCGCGGTTTGCTTATTTTGCCAGAACGATCTTTTGGGTGCTGCGTGTTTCGCCACTTTGCATAATGGCCAGATAAACACCAGCGGGGGCGGAGCGACCGTTATGGTCCAGGCCATTCCAACTGGTGGTGTGTGTGCCTTTGGCCAGCACGCCATCAACCAGGGTGGTGACCTGATGCCCGCGCAAATCATACACTGCCAGATGGGCGTGGGCATTGCGGGGCAGATCGAAGCTGAAATTAATGCGGGGGTTGAAGGGGTTGGGCCAGGCCCTGGACAGGCTTGCAACCTGGGGTGTGTCGCTCACGGCGCTCAACATAGCCACATTGTAGCAGATGGTGAACATGTCTTTGTTGGAACCGGATCCATAGCCGTAACCGGTGACATAAACCTCGCCGGCGTCGCTGGCGATCACCTGGCTGGGCTCGTCACTTTGGCTGGTGGGGCCATCAAAACGCATTTCCCAGAGTTGGCTGCCGTCGGTGCTGTCGAAGGCCACGGTGGCCCAGTCCCAGCCGGTGCCGCTGCCATCGCTCAGGCCGGAAACAATGACGCTTCCGCCGGGGCCGCTGGTCACCGAAGTGGCCACGTCATACCAACCGGGAGGTCCATCGTAACTGGCAGTCCACAGAGGTTCGCCGGTGGTGCCGTCGAATTTGATGACCATGAAATCATAGTTCCAGCTGATATCCTGGACACCAACGACGAGCAGGTTGCCATCGGCATCACAACTCATGCCCTTGGGATCGTCTCCGCTGTGGGTGGGATTGTCGAAAGTCTGGGTCCACACAGTGGCGCCATCATCGGCGGCAAATCTGTGCAGATAAACATCGTAACCGTTGGATCCGAAAATACGCTGGCACATGACCACGTCATCGTTGTCCATGAGGGACAGCCAGGTGCCGCGGCTGGTGATGTTGACCTGGGCTTCGGTGCCTCGCTGATCCCAGATGACATCACCTGTGGTATTGTCCATTTTGCGCACGAAGTAGTTGGCCACGCCGCCGGTTTCCACCACAAAGCCCGAGATGACAGGGTGGTCGTCACTGCCGACCACAAGACCCCAGGATGTATCGTCTGAAGCATCAGATCCGCCAAAGGTGTCCATCCAGAGAATGTCACCAGAATCGGCGTCCAGTTTCATGGTCATGGCCTGTTCACTCTGGGCGCCCACCTGGGCCCGGCCCGTGATGAATACATTGTCCTGGCTGTCGAGGGCCATGCCCAAAGCAGCTTCGTTGACACCTTCAGGGCTTGCGTAATGTTGAGACCAGAGAACCTCCCCGGTCATGCCGTCGAGTTTGAACACGACGACATCATCGCCGGCACCTCAGCCAACGCAGCTTTTGATGAAGCCTGAAATCAGGAGTTGGCCAAAAGAATCCCAGGCCACTTCCGATACGGCCACATCTTTGTCATCAACACCGTCGAAGCGGAAATCCCAGATGAGGTTGCCATTGGATTTGTCGAGTTTGCGGATGTAGAGGTCGGCGCCGCCAGTGGTTTCGGTGGACTCGCCGGCCACCACAAGGTTGCCGTCCGGAGCCAGGGAAACCATAGTTCCCGAATCGATATAATGGCCACCGCCATCATGCTGCTGGACCCACATTTCTATAGTCTCGGCCACAGCAGCACCGGTGCAGGCCAGGACCATGGCCGCCATCAGGCCGAAGGTTAGAATACGAATTCTCATGGACGAGATCTCCTTATCGTTAGTCAAAAAGCCGGAATCTAAAAAAAATAGCCCAATCCCATTGCACGCATGCAACTGGATTGCGCCACCCTTCATCACATTCAGAATCTAATTATACCATAAAAAAGACCAGGTGGGGAGGCAAAATCTCCCTCTTTTGGTCTTGAAATGTCCTTATCAGTCGTTTTGGTCGTTTTCCTTGGTTTCTGCATCCTGGATCAATGAGTCCAAGGTCTCAATTTCCCGCTCCATTCGAGTGATTCGATCTTCAATGGCGGTTTTTTCTGAACCGGAGACATTTTTGGCTTCCTGGTGCAGTTCTTTCAGAGATTCTTCCATTTTGGACAAGTTCTGACGCTTGAAATCAAGGCCTTCGGCCTCTTCGGCCTTGTCAAAGGCCACATCCACCGGGGCGGCGTCAGCGGCAGGAGCTGTCTTCTGCTTGATGGCGCGGGGGATAAATTCTTTTTCAACATCCAGCATTCGGGCGTTGTTGAATTGGGGAGACACAATTTCCACGCCACCGAGGTGCAGAGCGTCAAGCATGGCCGTCCGCAGGCGCGACCGGAAAGCAATCAACTGTTTGGTTTCGGTGAGCAGGCCCGCCACCCGGTACACGATGCTGTAATCACCCAACTCCAGCACCTGCACAAAGGAATCCTGCAGCCCCAGGCTGTCGGCGGCTTTCAGCAACAGTTTTTCCACCTTGGTGTGATGCACATCATAGCCCAGGGACACGGTGGCTCCGATAATGGTGCCGCTCTGGCGCACAACAGTGACGGCTGTGGTGGCGAGATAAAGATTGGGCAGAGTGGTCAGGTCCCGATCCGGTGTTTGGATTTCAGTATGGAACAGCCCGCGTTCCGTCACACGTCCGAACACATCATTCGTTTTTACAAAATCACCCGTGCGAAAATTGCGCACGCTTTTGAGCATGATGCCGGCCATGGCGTTGCTGAGAAATGTGCTGGAACTGAGGGCGATGCCAGCGGAGAAAATGATCCCGATGAGACTGAGTAATTGACCTCGGGTGGCAGAATCAATGGGCAGCCCGAGAATCACCAGCAGCAGCCCTACAAATGAAGCGCCGAACATGATCAGCTGGTTGCGGAATTTGCTGCCCTGGGCCTTGCCGGCATGCTTCTGCAGAACACGATTCATGATGTTCAACAGGATAATAACAGCCACCACCAGCACGGTTCCACGGATGATGGATCCCACTTCACCAAGGTACTGGGAAAGATTGCCTGTAAGCCACTCCATAAAGCCTTCCAATCCGATAGGTTACCTGGGCACCTTATCACTGGACATTGGTGCCGAATATGTTGAACTTGGGGCTAGCATATTCCGGATGGAGCCATTCGTGCAAGGCATGATCCTGCACGGGGCAAGGCTTTGTCCAAATCGTGGTCAGGCCACAAGCCGGCTTGACCGGGAAAGGTAGAGAGTCATGGCTCACCGAGATCAGGCTGCTCTTGATTATCACCGCAAAGGCCGACCGGGAAAAGTTGAAGTTGTTCCAACCAAACCCTGCCTCACTGCAAGAGATCTTTCGTTGGCTTATACCCCGGGCGTCGCTGTGCCCTGTCTGGCCATCGAGAAAAACCCGCACGATGCCTATCTTTACACCAATCGTGGCAACCTGGTGGCTGTTGTCAGCAATGGTACCGCCGTGCTTGGATTGGGCAATATCGGTGCTCTGGCCGGGAAACCCGTCATGGAGGGTAAAGGTGTTCTGTTCAAAAAATTTGGCCATGTGGATGTTTTCGATATCGAAATAAACAGCGAAGATCCTGATGAGATCATCAAATTCTGCCAGATGCTTGAACCCACCGTCGGTGGCATCAACCTGGAGGACATCAAGGCTCCCGAGTGCTTCGTCATTGAAAAGAAGCTGCGCGAGACTATGAATATTCCCGTCTTCCATGATGACCAGCACGGAACCGCCATCATTTCGGCTGCCGGTCTGATCAACGCCACAAAAATTCAGGGTAAGAAATTGGAAGATCTGAAGGTTGTGGTCAGCGGTGCCGGCGCTGCGGCTATCGCCTGCGCGAAACTTGTGGAGCGCCTGGGTGTGCCTCGGGAAAATTTCCTGCTGGCCGACAGCAAGGGGGTTTGTTACAAGGGCCGCAAAAAGGGCATGAACGAATACAAGGAATATTTTGCCAACGAGACCAAGTGTCGCACCCTGGCTGATGCCATGAAAGGTGCTGACTTCTTCCTCGGTTGTTCCGTGGCCGACCTGGTGGACAAGGACATGGTTCGTTCCATGGCCGACAAACCCATCGTCTTTGCCATGGCCAATCCAGATTCTGAAATCAGTTATCCCGACGCCATGGACGCCCGTTCGGACTTGATCATGGCCACCGGGCGCAGCGATTATCCCAACCAGGTGAACAACGTCCTGGGGTTCCCGTTCATTTTTCGCGGGGCTTTGGACGTGCGCGCCACAGCCATCAACGAAGAGATGAAGCTGGCGGCAGCTTATGCCCTGGCAGAGTTGGCCAGTCAGCCTGTTCCTGCGGAAGTGACTTCAGCCTACGCTGACGAGCACTTTGAATTTGGTCCCCAATACATCATTCCCAAACCTTTCGACAGCCGGGTGCTTTCCACTGTGGCTTTTGCTGTGGCCAAAACCGCCTGCGAAACCGGGGTGGCCTCCGAGCCCATCAGCGATTGGGATGCCTACCGGGAGCAGCTTGAAGGTTTGACCAACCGCAGTCGCCAGGTGATGCAGACCATCCGTGGTAAGGCCAAAAGCCAGCTGCGGAAAATTGTTTTTTCCGAAGGTGATGATGACCGGGTACTGGAAGCCTGCCGTATTTGTGTGGATGAAGGTTATTGCAGTCCCATTTTGCTGGGCACGAAGGAAATAATTCAGGCCAAGGCAGAGTCTTTGAAGATTAATCTCAAAGGCATGACCCTGAAAGATCCCGCTGACTGTCCCAACATTGAAACCATGGCCCAGGCGTTGTTTGAAGAACGCGCGCGCAAGGGATACAATTTTGCCAAAGCTGACCGCATGGTCCGGCGCCCCATTCACCATGGTGTGATGATGCTGCGCAACGGGGAGGCCGACGGAATGGTATGCGGTGCCCAGCGCACTTACGTGGATACTTTGCGCCCGGTGCTGACTCTGGCGGAAATGCGCAAGGGAGTGGATCGGGTTGTGGGTGTGCACCTGCTGCTGGTTGAAGGCAAACCCTATATCTTTGCCGATACTACAGTGAATTTTGATCCGGATGCCGAACAACTGGTTGAGATCACTTTGATGGCCGCCACCGTGGCGCGGCATTTCAACATGGATCCTGTGGTGGGGATGCTGTCATTCTCCAACTTTGGTGACAACGACCGTCCTGAGAGTCGTAAGGTCCGTGAGGCGGTGCAGATGCTGCATGAGCGTCATCCTGATTTGCAGGTTGATGGTGAAATGCAGGCCGATACAGCCATCACGCCCCACCACTGCTGCCAGGCTGTTCCTGATTGCATGGTGATGGGGGAAGCCAATGTGCTGATTTTCCCGGACCTGCAGAGCGCCAACATTGCCTACAAACTGGTGGGTCATCTGGGGCAGCGTGAGGTCATCGGACCCATGCTTTATGGCCTCAAACAGCCCATCAACATCGTTTACACCGGATCTTCCGTGGAGGGAATTGTGAACATGGCGGCTTTGTCGGCTTATGAGGTGGGACGCTCTTAGTTTTTCAACGGAGTGCCGACTGAATAAAACAAAGGCCCCTGCCACTGGCGCAGGGGCCTTCTCTTTCAGTCAGGCGAGAGGCTGAAAGATTTCTGATCTACCGGTAATCAGCTTTCAAGCTGTCCCAGCTGCCTGAATCGGTGGCAACAGCGCCACATTCGATAACGTTTGCACTGGTGTTGATGGAGAAGTCACCCATGTGGGTGGAGCTGTAACCAGCAAGGACCAGGTAATAGGTGTTTCCAGGAGTCAGGGTGATACCATCATCCACAATAAAGGCGCTCAACAGGCCGTCGCCACCATCGTCATCGTAGCTGACTGCGTTCAGAGTAGGGTCGGCGATGTCGAACGGATCGCAGTACAAGGTCATGACGGTGTCGGTAATGGTGGTCAGTTCGGGATCAACGATGATCTCGATGGCTTCGGCATCAGTGACCTGGATGCAGAAAATTTCCATGTGCTGGCCATTTGAGCTGGAGTCGACCAATTCAGAGGCGCATTCAAGGCTGACACTTCCGCCATAAGCACGGTCGTAGGTGCCTGAGTTTTCATCCAGGGTTCCACTCAACACAGCACGGCTGCCAGCGTTGGGCAGGGCGTTCTGGTTGTCGATTTCTTTTTCTCCGGCCATGGCGGCACCGGCCACCAGCATCAGGGCGATAAGCAGGACATTAACAAATTTCATGGTTACTCTCCATTTTTGTGTTATAATAACGATCTAGGCGAAAAAATATTGTAGACGATATCGGTGTCCATTGTCAATGTTTTTGATGCAAAAATGCGATAAAGTTAAAATTTTCGTGATATTTTAAGATTAAGCTTGGCATTAGGTACCTTTTTCGGTTAAAATTCCTTTTGTCGTTGAGAAAGCTCAATGAAAAATGTTTTGGAGCGGGGGAAGCTTAAAACATCTAGGAAAAAGAATCCGGTGTTCCGGAAATTGTGCATGGCTGCTGGGTTTGAGCAAAGAATCCCGCTAAACATGTCCTGACATCACTTGACATTGAATCAGGAGTCGCCGTGCACAATTTCGGGCTCACCGGAATTGAACAATAAAAACCCCTCGCCCTGTTTTTGAGCCTCCGGCATTTGCCGGGGGCTTTTTTTATCTTTAGTCATATGACGCACTTGCCGATCTTCGCCACAAAGACTGGACATTCGGTTCCGCAGTTGGGAATATCTGTTTGCGGGCTGTTTTATTAAATTTATTCAAGAGATCAATGGGGAGAAATTCTGATGGGCAAAACAATTCTGGTCACCGGCGGTGCGGGATATATCGGCAGCCACACTTGTTTGGAACTGCTCAACGCAGGCCATGAAGTTGTGGTGGTGGACAACCTGGACAACAGCAGTGAAGAGAGTTTGCGCCGGGTTCAGGAATTGACGGGCCGCAAACTCACTTTTCATGAAGTGGATGTTTGTGATGGCCCTGCCCTGCAAAAAGTTTTTGAAGGCTACAATTTTGACGCCGTGGTGCACTTTGCCGGCCTGAAGGCTGTGGGCGAAAGCTGCGAAATACCGTTGCGATATTACGAGAATAACATCTACAGCACCATCGAACTGCTGAAGGTGATGCAGGAGAACAACTGCTTCAACATCGTCTTCAGCTCGTCAGCTACCGTGTATGGGGATCCGGCCACCGTGCCCATCACCGAAGATTTCCCCCTTTCAGCCACCAACCCCTACGGCAAGACCAAGCTCTTCATCGAAGAAATCATGCGCGATCTTTGCACAGCGGATGAACGCTGGCGTTGTGTGCTGCTGCGTTACTTCAATCCCATCGGTGCCCATGAAAGCGGCCGCATTGGTGAAGATCCCCAGGGAATTCCCAATAACCTGATGCCATTTGTCATGCAGGTGGCAGTGGGGATGCGGGAGCAGCTGAGTGTCTTTGGCGATGATTACGATACTCCCGACGGCACCGGCGTACGCGACTATATCCATGTGGTGGACCTGGCTCTGGGACATTTGGCGGCCATTGACCATCTGGATGAAATGCCAGGCTGCACTCCCATCAACCTGGGCACGGGAATGGGCTATTCAGTGCTGGAAATGGTGAAGGCGGCGGAGAAAGCTTCGGGCAAAGATGTGGCTTACGCTGTGGTCGCCAGACGGCCGGGGGATATTGCCACCTGTTATGCGGAGCCGAAACTGGCGGCGCAGAAACTGGGGTGGTCTGCCAAGCGTGGTTTGGAGCAGATGTGCGCCGACTCCTGGCGTTGGCAGGAAGGTAATCCCGGAGGGTACGGGGAGGCGTAAGCCTCTCCCCGCCGGAGGGCTGACCGTTTGAAATGGCCGATTCAGGCCTGAATTCTCACATATGAAAAAAAATTAAAGAAAAACGGCCTCGGAC
>JAOZJV010000050.1 GCA_029935695.1 Candidatus Krumholzibacteriia bacterium
AAAGGTCATCCAGGATAGAATGTGCTCACCCATGCGTGGCGCTCCTCTCGGGTGTCTTCACGATAAACCCGCCCTTACAGGACATTGTAAACCAGAACCAGAACCAGAACCGACCCAGTGACATACACGAGGTATGTCTGAATGCGGCCAGTCTGGATGCGACGGAAACCTTCGCCAAAACCGTGCATCACGGTGGCGACACCATTGACCGCGCCATCAACAACGTATTTGTCGACGGTGCCGGTGACACTGCTCATCAGTCGAGTCAGATGTCCGGAACCGTTAACAATACCGTCGATGACGTATCGATCGAAAGCAGCGCACACACTGGCCCACCACAAGGTGGCCCGGTACACGGTGGCTGCGTAAAACTCATCAAAGAAAAACTGACCCTGAAGGGCCGTGTAGAGGCCGCTCAGTTTCTTCTGGACGGCCGAAGGATCAACCTTCTTCTGATGGTAGACCCACCAGGCGCCGCCGATACCGAAGAAGACCATGGCGATGGACATGATCATGGCCCGCACGTGAGCCGTGTGGTGAATGTCGTGGTGGGCATCATGACCACCGTGATCACCAGCAACTGCGTGCTCACCGCCATGGGCTGCTTCACCATGAGCAGGCTCACCATGAGAGTCTGCAGCAGGGTGTTCATCATGACTGGCCACAACAACCTCGTGACTATCATGAGGTGCACTCTCAACGTGGAACTCAGCCGCAATGACCGGCACATCGTAAGGCAACATGAACTTGCTGAACCAACCCTTGTCCGCTGTTTGCCAGCCGGCAGAGATGATAGCGAAGACGGCCAGAATCATCAGCGGAACTGTCATGTTCCAGGATGACTCGTGAGCGTGATCGTATTTTTCCTGGTCCGCCGGTTTACCGAAGAAAGTGCGGAAGACCAGGCGGAACATGTAGAAAGGCGTCAGCAGGGCAGCGGTGATTCCCAGAATGAAGGGAATGTAGTGACCATCGGTCATACCAAAAGCCAGGGCCGATCCCAGGATGCCATCCTTGGAATAGAAACCAGCCAGGAAAGGCACACCCGACAGAGCCATGGTGCCGATCAGGAAGGTCACAAAGGTGATGGGCATCTTCTTGCGCAGGCCACCCATGTCGGTCATTTCCTGACTGTGAACTCCGTGAATGACGGAACCCGCGGCAAGGAAGAGCAGGCCCTTGAACATGGCATGTGTCATGAGGTGGAACATGGCGTTGGGCGAGTCGCCCACACCGAGGGCCATGACCATGTAACCCAGCTGGCTCAAAGTCGAGAAGGCCAGCACACGCTTGATATCCGTTTTCACCAGGGCAATGGTCGCGGCAAGGAAAGCCGTTATGGCCCCCACGTACATAATCACCATCATCGCCGTGGTTCCAAACAAAGGAGCCAGACGGGCCACCATGTACACACCAGCGGCAACCATGGTCGCGGCGTGAATCAGGGCCGATACGGGAGTGGGACCTTCCATGGCATCGGGCAGCCAGATGTGCAGAGGCATCTGCGCCGATTTACCCATGCAGCCCATGAACAGGCCAACGCCGGCCCAGGCCAGAAGCGTACCCTTGATGGTGCCGGCATCCACATGAGCAAAGAGCTCGAAGTAGTTCAGAGTGCCGGTTGCGGTGAAGAAAGCCAGGATGCCCAGCCAGAAGCCCCAGTCACCAACCCGGTTGGTAAGGAAGGCTTTCTTGTTGGCATTGGCTGCCGAATCCTTGAAGAAGAAGAAACCGATCAGCAGGTAACTGGCCAGTCCCACCAACTCCCAGAACACGTACAGGAAGAACAGGTTATTCGCCAGCACAATGCCCATCATGGCAAAAGTGAAAAAGCCCAGGAAAGCAAAGAACCGTTCGTATCGCGAATCGCCGTGCATGTAGCCCGTGGAATACAGGTGCACCAGGAAACTGATGGTCGTCACAACCATCAGCATGATGCTGGTCATACCGTCGACCAGAATTCCCGCGTCCACATGAAATCCGCCCAGTTGAATCCAGGTGAACCCGGTTTCGACACGGTAGGCAGGATCGGCAATTTTCCAGAAAGTCATGAAAATGCGAATGGCAAGGAACCAGGAAACACCCATAAGAGTGACACCGACGAAGTCGCCCTGACGCGGCAGCTTCTTCCCGAAGAAGAAGGTGATCACATAGGACAGCAACGGCAGGACCAGGATCCCCAGCGCAGAATAAATGATGGCATTGTCGCTCATCACGAGTCGTTCCCCTATCGCTTCAGGCTGTTGACGGTGTCCGCGTTGGCTGTGCCAAAGTTACGGTACATCGCCAGAACAATTGCCAGCGCCACAGCTGCTTCAGCTGCCGCCAGAACGATCACGAAAGCGGCCATGATCTGCCCGTCAATGCTGTGGTCAACATAACGGGAGAAGGCCACGAAATTTATATTGGAGGCGTTGAGCATAAGCTCCACACCCATCAGGATCCCGACGGCGTTGCGACGCTTCATCACTGCGAACAAACCCAGTGAAAAAAGGATGGCGCTGACGGTCAGGAAATGTGCCAGTCCGACAGTCATGACTGCACCTCCTCATCCTTGGAGTCAGGATCAACCCGGCGCTCGCGAATCAGCAGTGCTGCGCCAATCATGGCCGACAGCAAAACCAGCGAGACATACTCGAAGGGAAAGATGTAATTGGTCATGAACATCGTGCCGATTTCAGCAGTGGTGGGCTCAGCCGGGCTCATGCCCGTGGTGGCCCACTTGGTGCCGGTGATGACCTTGTACAACAGGCCCATGGTGGCCAGACTGAAGAAGCCGGCGGGCACGTAACTGTCCAGGCCGCGCACCGGGCGATCACCCTTGGGCACACGGGTCATCATCACCGTGAACAGGATCAGCACCAGCACACCACCGATGTAAACCATCAGCTGTGTGGTGGCGATGAAGTCGGCTCCCATCCAGGCAAAAAGGCCGGCTACACCCAACAGCGTGAACAACAGCGAGAACCCCGCATGCACGAGATTGTTGCTGAGCACCACCCAGAAGGCGGGTATCACGGTCAGGGCCGCCAGCACATAAAAAATCAGGTCACCAGTCACTGGGTTTCCCCTTTGTCGTCGGCGGGTCCATCGTCGGTTGCGGGTTTTTCAACCGCAGGTGGTTTCGGTTTTTCAACCTTGGGCTCCACATAAAATCCCAGTTCGGCGCGCGTGATTTTGTGGCAGGGAACCCGCGGCACACCGGGAATCATGAAGTCGTAGACCAGACTGTCGCGCAGGTACACGCTGTGGTCGTAGTCATGGCTCATGCTGATAGAATCGGCATGGCAGTTTTCGGTGCAAAGTGAGCACCAGATGCATTTGTTGAAGTCGATGGAGTAGCGCGTCATGAAACGGTCTTTGGCTTTACCATCGGTTTCAATGTAGATGCAATCCACAGGACAAGCCTTGGCGCAGATACCGCAGGCGTCGCATTTGGTGGTATCGTTGAAAACGAAACCACGGAAACGATCCGGCAAAACCTGACGCTCATCCGGGTACTGAAGCGTCACGGGCTTCGTCCAGATGTGCTTGATTGTGATGCCCATACCCACAAAGGCGGAACTGACCGCTTCATAGATATTTGTGAAATACTGAACCATCGGAACTCCCCGGGCCGCAGCCCTCAAGAACAACTCTCGTTTCAGACTATCGAATTTATCAGGCAGCAGCCGAGCCGCTGAGCATCATCCAGATTCCCGCCCCGATCACACAGAGCAGGGTGATGGGAATCATCACTTTCCAACAAAGGTGCATCAGCTGGTCAACACGCACACGCGGCAGGGTCCAGCGCACCCACATATTCAAAAACACCATCAGCACGCCCTTGATGATGAACGTCAGGGCCGGCGCAAAGTCGGTTCCCGGAATGGGGCTCCACCAGCCACCCAGAAACACCATGGAGGCGATCAGGCTGACCAGGAAAAGATTGGCGTACTCGGAAAGGAAGAAGAACGCGAAGCGCATGCCGGTGTACTCGGTATGGTAACCGGCCACCAGCTCGGATTCGGTCTCCGGCATATCGAAAGGACCACGGTTCGTCTCCGCAATGGAGGCGACGAAGTACATGAGGAACGCAATGAAAAGGAACGGATTGCGGAAAACAAACCAGTTCAGCATGCCGCCCTGCTGGGCGATGACGATGTCCATCGTATTCAATGAACCGGTGTACATCACCACGGGGATGCAGGCCAGAGCCAGGGGAATTTCATAGCTGATCATCTGGGCAGCGCCACGAGCGGCACCGTAAAGGGCCCACTTGTTGTTGGATGCCCAACCACTCATGAGCAATCCCATGATAACCATGCTGCTGACGGCAAAGATGTAGAACAGACCCAGATCCAGGTCCGCCGCCACAAAACCAGGCGCCCAGGGAATGGCCGCCCAGGCCAGCAGAGATCCCAGCAGAACCAGCAGCGGGCCAAACATGAACAGCCCTTTGTCAGCCTCGGCGGGAATGATGTCTTCCTTGCCGAGAATCTTCAGCATGTCGGCCACAGCCTGGGCCCAGCCGTGCCAGCGACCGGTGCGCATGGGACCATAACGGCTCTGCAGAAAACCGGCAACCTTGCGCTCCATCCATGTGAGGATGATGGCGCAAAGGGCCATGACAATGAACATGATGGTGGCCATGGTCGCCGAAGCCGTGATGAACGCGGCCTGATCTGACATGCCTGAAGCACCCGGAATACTGCGGAGTAATTCGGTGAGGATCTCCATTAGCGGTCAATCTCCCCGAGAACGATGTCCAACGATCCGATGAAGGCCACGAGGTCGGAGACCATCATGCCCACGCCCGCTTTTTCAATAATCTGCAGGTTGCAGAAAGACGGGGATCGCACTTTATGCCGGAACGGGCTCTGCCCGCCGTCGGCGATGATGTAGTGGCCGAGCTCACCCTTGGAGCTCTCGGTGCGACTGAAAGCCGCCCCTGCCGGAGCCTTGACCGGCTTTTTAAGTGCCAAAGTCTGGTACGAACCATCGGGCATCATTTCAATAGCCTGCCGGATGATTTTGCAGCTCTGCTCGATTTCGCGCACACGCACCATGTAACGGTCCCAGCAATCCCCCACCTGGCCGACATCGCCCAATCCCACAGGGATTTCGAAATCGAACTTGGGATAGGCGCCGTACGGGTCGTCCTTGCGGCAATCAAACTTCACGCCCGAGCCACGCAGAACCGGCCCGGTGCAACCATAATCGATGGCGTCTTCTTTAGTCAGCACTCCAACATTGCCCAGACGGCCGATGAAAATCTTGTTGTAGCTGAGCAGGTTGTTGTAATCATCCAGCTTTTTATCTTCAAGCATGGTGATGAAATCGATGACATCACTTTCCCAGTTGTCCTTGGGGATGTCGTAACGCACGCCGCCGGGAATCATGTAGTTGTAGAGCATGCGTCCGCCGGAAATACGTTCCAGCAGATCGAGGATGACTTCGCGCTCGCGGAAGCAGTACAGCAGCGGAGTCCAGGCGCCCATGTCCAAACCGAAGGTGGCCAGGGCAATAAGATGACTGGCAATACGGGAAAGCTCGGCCACGATGACGCGGATGTGCTCAGCCCGGTCGGGCACTTCAATCTGACCAACTTTTTCCATGGCTGTCACATAAGCGTGGTTGCAGCACATGGGAGCCAGATAGTCGAAGCGGTCGGTGTAGATGACCCACTGTTTGTAGTTGATGCCTTCGGCGATTTTCTCGGCGCAGCGATGCAGGTAACCCAACACCGGGGTGATCTTGTAGACGATTTCGCCGTCGGTTTCCAGCAGCAGCCTGAGCACACCGTGAGTGGCTGGATGCTGAGGCCCCATGTTGAGCTCGAGCAGCTCGCTTTTGATTTCTCCTGCGTGGTCCTGTCCGGCCCAACCGTGATTCATTTTTGTTTCCTCGGTTGCCATGGTTATCCCTCCGCCGGACTGTCGTCACCCGAGGGTGCCGGTGCATTGGCCGCTGGAGAGCCTTGGGATACCATATCCTTGCCGCTCATGGGAACGGCGTTGTACATGGCCGGCATCTGGTAATCCTTGCGCAGGGGATGCCCCACCCAGTCTTCTTCCAACAGCATGCGGCGCAGATTGGGATGGCCTTCGAAACGGATGCCCACCAGATCCCAGGCTTCGCGCTCATGCCAGTTGGCGGTAGACCATACATGGCTGACGGTGGGCACCGAGGCCACACTGCGCGGCACGCGAACCATCAGCGTGAACTTGTGAAACAAGGCATGGCTGAACAGGTGGTAAGCCACCCCGAAGTCGCCTTCGCCCACCCGGTCGCTGGTTTCGGGCTCACCCGTGTCCAGATAGCCCAGGATAGCCACGGATTTGCCTTTGCCGTTTTCGTCGTAACCGTCCCAGTCGATTCCCGACAGGCACATGAGCTGGTTGAACTGCAGGCTGTCTTCATCCCGCAGAAACAACGCTGCTTCGGCAATTTTAGCCGGTTCGATGACGGCATAAGCCTCGACACCATCTTCGTTGAAACCCAGAGCGGCTTCACCAAGGTGTTCGGCCAATAATTCGTAAATGGCTTTCTGCTTCATTGCTCCCGCTACTTCCGGTAGGGAATTTTCTTGGCGTAATCACTGACCCACCTGGGGGCCTTGAGCTTGGCCTGACGACCGCGAATTTTGTCCTGCAGGCGCATAAGGCCTTCCAGCAGCACTTCCGGGCGAGGCGGGCAACCGGGCACATAAACGTCCACCGGCACCAGGAAATCCACACCCTTGACCACGTGGTAGCCATACTTGAAATAAGGACCGCCGCCGATGGCGCAGCTGCCCATGGCGATGACCCACTTGGGCTCGGGCATCTGGTCGTAGATCAATTTCAGACGGGTGGCCATTTTACCGGTCACCGTGCCCGAGACAATCATCAGGTCGGCCTGGCGGGGAGTCGCGCGGAAAGCGCCAGCGCCAAAACGATCGATATCGTAACGGGTGGCACTGGTGGCCATCATTTCGATGGCGCAGCAGGCCAGACCAAAGGTCACCGGCCAGATACTGGACAGCTTGGCCCAGTTGAAAACTTCATCAACCGTGGTGAGCATGAAGTTCTTATCTTCCTGCTCATTAATTTGGCTGAACTGATCGAGGACCTTGAAATCGAGCATGTTCTCCCGCTCGACACTGTATCCTTCGGGGGGGGTAGTGCTGTCCCTGCTCATGAGGCGGGAACCTCCTGCTCCGGCTTGGTTGCGGAGGTGGGCTTTTGGTTATCGGGACGTTCCATCAGGTTTTTGACCCAGTTCAGGTCACCCTTGACCCACACATAAGCCAGACCCACGGTGAGAATTGCCAGGAAAATGACCATTTCCCAGAAAACCAGGGCGCCCATCTGAGGCAGGGGATACAGTTGCTTGAAGACAACGGCCCAAGGATAGAGAAAGATGACTTCCACGTCGAAAACGAGAAAGAAGAGGGCCACCAGGTAGAAACGAACGTTGAAACGAATCCAGCTGGAACCGGATGGCATCTCGCCGCATTCATAAGTAGTCAGCTTATTCGGATTGGGATTGCTGGGACGCAAAAGCTTCGCCACGCCCAAAGCCAGGCCGGCGAAAACAAATCCGATGATGACGAAAATGAGAACTGTTGCAAAGTGTCCCTGCATCGGGCTCGCAGCAGCTACAAACGGGAGTATCAGAGTCATGAAAAGTCCCGGTTTTCGTTGGTGTCCATCTTGTTGCAATGCCGCCAGAGGACGGATTCAAGAAGTTGAACGGGTGCCTGTTATTAGCCGGGTAAATCCCGACCGCTTTGGTAGTTGTCACAATTTCGACAGCTTCCACGCAAATTACATATTTTGAGACCCTTGCTGTCAAGGTATTGTTTGACTACTGAACTTTGAATAGCGATGTGTTAAGTTCACAACAAGTTGCCGTTATGCAGGAAACGCTGGACGCTGTATTGACTGCCCCGGGAGGATCAACTCCATGATTCGCATCATTGCCGTCGGAAAAATGAAAGATAAAAGGCTGGCCCAGCTGGCCGATGACTTCCTGCGCCGGCTGCGACCCATGGCATCGGTGGAAGTGATTGAACTGAAAGACAGCAACACCGCGAAAGAAGGCCAGCAGATGGTGGCCAAACTGGGATCAGCCACCGGCAAAACCCTGGTCATTGCCATGGACGAAAAAGGGGACGATTTGTCCAGTGAACAGTTCGCAAAGGTGCTGGGCCAGCACGGCTCCATCACTCTGCTCATTGGTGGAGCCGACGGTTTGGGCTCTGAAGCCCGCAATCGGGCCGGTCGCACCATAAAACTCTCGAGCATGACCTGGACTCATGAAATGGCACGAGTCCTGCTAATTGAACAGGTCTACAGGGGGTTCAGCATTTTAAAAGGGCGCCCTTATCATCGCAGTTGATCCCAGGCCTCTTTGGCCTATACTATGGACTTCCGATACCCGGAAACCGGTTTGATTGGTTTCTGACCGCATAAAAAATGGATTTTGACACTGGCCGACAGGACGTTGATGCCATGACCTTTTGCTCACATTCAAACTTCCGCCGCCTTCTGGCAGCATTATTCCTGCTGGCAGTTCTGCCTGCCGCAGTGATGGCAGCCACTCTGGATGTCACCGGCCCTGACGGAGCCACCGTGGTGGTTGACGGACACATCATGGGTTTTCTGCCTTTATCCAAAGCCTTGACACTGGCCCCCGGCGAGTACGAAATCACAAGTGAACTGCCTGGTTATCTGCCCTTCAAAACCACCGTGGCCCTTCCTGAGAACAGAGACTGGCAACGCCTGCAAATTCGTCTCATCCCCATGAGCAAAAAAACTGCCTGGTCCAGCAACATTCTCTTTGCCGGCATGGGGCAGCACTACATGGGAAAATCCTTCAAAGGATATTTGTTCAACCTTCTGGAAGCCGGCGGTCTGCTCACGGCCTTTGCCGGTGAAATTCAGCGGGGCGATTACCGGAAAGATTATCTGCTGCTTGTGGACAAGTATGACCAGGCTATTAATCCTGATGATATGGAATATTACAAAGGCCTCGCCGAACAAGCCTACAGCGATATGGAAGAAATGGAAGATCTTCGCAACACGGGCCTGATGATTGCCGGCGGCGCCATCGCCATCAGCATCCTTGACGCCGTGTTTCTTTTCCCCGGTGTTGAAGTTGGACCGGGAGATGTTCCCGTTCAAACCGGAGCCATTGATTCTCCATTTTTTACTGACCACAACACAATTAAAACCATTCACGCCGGCTTTAAGCTGGGGTTTTGACCAAATCTGCCTGAAAAGGAGCTAAAAACCCATGTCCTTGCGCCGGACCATTATCATTGCCATTTTGCTGGCCCTCATGATTCCCACTGCCCTGGTTCTGCTGTCAGGTTGTGAAAGCAAACCGGCCGCTCCTGATTTCAATAATCCATTCGATCCCGATGGCTCCAACGGTGGCGATCCTTTCGAATTGGTGGCAACCCTGGGCGATACAACCATCACCCTGATCTGGAACAACATTGATGGTTATGATCTGGCCACCTATGAAGTGATGCACAGTAATAATTATTTTGGTGACTTCTTTTCCATCGGCACCGTCGAAGCATCCGACCTGCCCATTGCCACGTTCACCTATCTGGACCCCGACCCCACGGCCTATCATTACTTTTTAATCCAGGCCTATGACACCCATGGTAATTTCACTCAGACATCACACATCGTACCCACCTCCATCACGACACTGGCCCGTGTTGTCGTGGGCAACGGTTCAGGCCAGGTCGAATCACGTTACATCAACATTCGCATCAACGTCACCAGTGGCGATTCTTTGCGCATCAGCCAGAGCGGTCACCCTGACACTGAAGTGGTGATCGCCGCCGACGACACCGGTGCCCCTGTTACCCTTCCCTGGGACCTGGGTGCTGTGGATAACAACGACACCACCCTGACCATCAATGTGGTGGTGCAGAACAACACCAATCTGGGCGATACCAACTCCGTAGAGCTGGATGTGAACTTCACCCCCACCTTTGGCCTCAGCCAGGGCGGCGCCAGTGTGGCTCAAATCTTCCCTCCCCTCAGCATTGGCACCGAGGGCGTGGCCTCCATGCGCTTTGCCGACACTGAAGAAAACCTGGATACCCAACCCTGGATGGATGCGGCACCTGAATATTCCGGATTTGAGCTGGCCAACACTGTCAACACCCAGGCCATCAACGCCGAATTCCTGGGCGACTTCGGGTTTTCAATTTTCCGCCAGCTGAATGTCCAGGCAGACCTGATGACCGACGCAACGTTTTCTCTTATTTTGCCTTCGGATCACATTTCCGACGTGAGCACCATCAAAGGAATCTGCAACGCCAACGCCACCCAGATGCGTTTCAACGAAAGCCTGGATTTCACGTCCACACCCTGGGCCGCCTATGAAGACACAGCCACCATCGTGCTCAGTTCCGAACCCGGCGAAAAAACCGTTTACGCCCAATTCCGCAACGAATTTGCCGACTCTCCCATCTTTACCGACTATGTCGTCCACCTGCTGCAATCGGTTGAAGTGGCCATCAGCGCCCCATCAGCATCTGACTTAGTGCCTGGCGGACACATTTTCAACGTTTTGGGAACCGCCACCTCTCCCTCGGCCACCAATCCGGTGACCCTGGTGAAATTTGACGGTGGAGATGGTTTCATCGATGTCGAAGGCACTGAAAACTGGTCTGTGTCGTGGGATGTTCCGCGCTTTGATATCGACACAAACCTGACCATCCGCGCCCGGGCCTGGGCTGGCGATGATTCCGTGACAGCAACCATGGACGTGATTGTGACTCAATTGGTAGTTGGGATCAGCAGTCCTGCTGCCGGAGATACGTTGACCTCTGGTGCTGATGTGGAGATCTCAGGGTATGCGTTTGCCGCCACTGGCGGAGCAGCTGTTGATTCAGTTGTGGTGGAAATTGATGGGGAAAGTGGTCTTGCTGTGGGGACTGGGCCCTGGGCTTTTGATTGGGTTGTTGCCAGTGTGCCCGAAGAGACTGAGATGACTATCACTGCTACTGTTTATGCTGGTTCAACCCAACACACCGCCCACTCCACTGTCTTGGTGATTCCCGAAATCTAGCCGGACCAACAAAAAGGAGGACCGAGATTTCTCTCGGCCCTCCACAATCGCCTCAATAAGATTCAGTCAAAAGACCAAACTTACCGGTACAGGCTCTTGATTCCGTCGAAGCTGACGTTGTCAGTTGCAACGATACCAGGCTCGAGGCCAGTGAAGTCAGCAACGTAGTTGAACTCGTGGCCAACGAAGCCAGCAGGTCCGCCGTATTCGGTGGGGCCAACCCAGATCATGATGACGTCGCCAGGGTTACCCTGGAGAACCAAAGTAGCAGGAGTACAAGGACCACCAATGATCTGCTCGTCAACAGTGATGCCGCCATCACAGGTGCCGCCCAGCAGGAAGCCGTACACAGGGTACTCAGCGTCAAGGGTCCACTCAACCATACCCATTTCACCAAACATGATGTACATCCAGTCGGTGTCACGGGTGCTGTTGTCGTTGTACCAGCCGGAGACGCCACAGAAGTTCAGGTCGCCATTGCCGTCAGCAGCAGCGGTCAGGTCGAGGAAAGGGTTGCCGAATTCGGGGCTGTTACAGC
>JAOZJV010000527.1 GCA_029935695.1 Candidatus Krumholzibacteriia bacterium
TTGCGCTGGAGGCCGAACTCAACCGATTCGAAGACCCCAAATTCAACTGGTCCGTCAACCGCCTTCTGGTGACCATCATGCTGCCCGCAGGTGAAAAGGGCGTCTTCTTTGTGCGCATGCCATTCACTTCTTTTGACACCGGTGATGTGGAACTCTTTTCACGCTGGCCCTGGGTTGAAGGCATTGCCGAGGATGAGAATTGGCCCAATGGTCGGCGCATCACCAGTTTGGGCCAGCCGGAAATTGGGGTCACCGGGCCCACCGGTTTTTCCTTCCTGCCCCATTTGCATTACAGCGCTGCTCTGGGTTTACCGGTGAGCACAGACCGGCTTTACCCTTTTGGATCCGTCAGCATGCCCTTCCGGTTGGAGCTCCGGAAAGTCATACACCTGAGCGCCAGCCGGCAATTGGGCCTGACCCTGGGCTACCTTGAGAATATGGATTCGGCCAAGGACCACCTTAATGGTGACATGGCATTTCCCAGTGGTCCGCACCTTGGTGGAGTGTTCAACTGGTTCCGGGGCCGTGGATCACGCTTGGCCCTGTCCTACGATTACTACAATCGCGAGGGCCGCAAATCGCAAATGCTGGGGGTGGAAGCCTGGACTTCCTGGACCGATGACGGTTCGGTGGGTTTCAAGGTTGCCCGGGAACTGCAGGGCACTCTTGATCGTCCGGCTGCCTGGTATTTTACTCTTTCCTTCCGTCTGGACAGCAACTCCCGCCGGCCCGGCCACGAAAATTCTGTTCCCTGATTCCTCTTCTGTTGCGTTTTGCCCGTTTGGGGTGCAGTCGATCTTGTTTTTTCCAAGAATGCACCTCAATGGACTTCAGATCTCCATCATTTCTCCCTGTTCCTTATGATTCCCCGGAGGGTCCTGCAAAGGGTTGTTGTTCAGCATAAAGCCCTGTTTTCCAAGGACTTAATTGTTTAACAGACTGGGCATGGAGTTTGCGTTTTCCTTCCTCAGCTTGACCGACGTGTGGTCGATCAGCTCTTCAGAATGGAAATTTCGTGACCCATGTGCTTCTGGAAAAAAACCTCAATTCGGGAAAGGACATTCGCCACTGGCTGAGCCGGTGGGGGATGACCATGGGATCATGCGATCCCAGCCAACCGAATTTCCAGTGGCCCACTGTTCTGGAGTGCGATCTGGTCATCATGAGCGCAGGCACTGCCGAAACCATGGGGGCCGACCACCCCGCCAGCGAAAATGATTCTCTGGCACCTGTTATCCTGCTGGGCGTTTCCGCGTCCCTCCTCCTTGCTCGGGACGCCTGGCAGGTGCTGCCTCAACCCAACCCGGATGCCCAACAATTGCGCATGGCCGTGCAAACCTGTCTTGAACAGGTGGCCTTGTTGCGCCATGGGCCGGCCGCGGGACAGGACCGTGAAGATTTTCTTTCGTTCCTCGGCCATGAAATGCGCAGTCCCCTGACGGCCACCAAAACTGCTCTTGAAGTTTTACAGGGAGATCTGGGAGGGCTTGGTTCCGATGAAGGGCCAGCCAATCCTCAATTGAAAATGCTGGACATTGCCCTGAGAAATGTGCGGCGTCTGCACCACACCGTGGAGTGGAGTCAGGAATTGATGGCTTCCTCTCCGGTGCAGCAAAACATTCAGCTTCGGGATGTGGAAGGTGGGCAACTGGAGGAAGCTCTTGAGAAAAAACACACTTCTTTTTGGGATGCGGCCACCAAACCCCTGAATCTTCATACCGACACGGATGCCTTGTCCATGGTGATGGACCAGGTGGTCCGTGCTTTTCACTTCGCCATTCCCCAGTGCCAACCTCTGTGGAGCGCCCAATGCTCTGCTGAAGAACAGGGTGCCCTGATCCTCACACTGACTCCTGCCCGTGGCAGTGTGCAGGACGGGGCACCCCGAGTTTCCCGCCTGGGTTTGACCTCTTCCGATATGCAGGGTGATTCCGCCAAGGTCGAATTGGAGCGGCTGGTGCGTTTTGTGGTCTCCGGGGTTTTGGTTTCCCGCCTGGGATTGGGCATCGAAGTGATGGATTGTGACGAAGAAGATGCGGGCATCAGGATCCAGGTGCCCGCTGCCACGGACGCAGCCCAAAGCACGGAAACAGTTGGACAGTTGCTTACTCCCGCCTGAGGTGTATTATCCAGGAGACGTGTGAACCGGAATGAGCCGTCGCGAGCGGCTTTTTTTCGTTTGCAAAAAACCAGGTAGGATGTGCCTTGTCTGCCCACGGAAAAATCTCAGCAAAAGAACTGGCCGCCGTGGTGCACGATGTGCGTCAAATGCTGGCCGTGATTACCGGCCGGGCAGGGCTTCTGCGCCGCGGTGCGCCTGATCAGAACACCGAAAAAAATCTGGCTGCCATGGAAGTGGCTGCCACCCAGGCCGGCGCCATCCTTTCCCGGCTGTTGTCCGCATCCAGTGAAAAATCATCAGGCTCCACTGATATTTTTGGGGCACTGCACCAATCCGCTGCCCTCATGCAGCCCAAACCCGGTACGGCCTGGCAAGTGGATGATGTCGATCAAGGTCTTGCAAAAGGGCACTGGTTTTTGGGCGGCAATATTTCTGCCGGCTGTTTGACCTCGGTTCCTCCGTCCATTGTTCTGGAAGTCTTGAACAACCTGCTGCTGAATGCTCTGGGCGTCATGCCCGACGGTGGAACATTGCAGGCCGATCTGACACGCGTTCAAGACCAGTGGGTGCTCCGCTTACAGGACTCAGGGCCGGGCATTGCGCCGGAACAAACAGAGAAAATTTTTGAAATGGGATTCAGCTCCAGTGGAGATTCCCAGCGGGGGATCGGGCTTGCTTCCTGCCGGGACCTTCTGGCCCCATTTGGTGCCGTGCTGCAGCTGGGGAAATCAGACCAGCCGGGTGCCTGCTTTGAATTGCTTTTGCCACATACTTCTGAAACTCCCCATGTTCCGTCCCCGGAAAAAGTGGAAGATGGAGACAGTTATCGTCCTGCCGTTCTGGTGGTGGATGATGATCAGGCTGTCCGGGAAATGCTGAAGGATGTTTTTTCTGA
>JAOZJV010000528.1 GCA_029935695.1 Candidatus Krumholzibacteriia bacterium
ACAAAGGAGATGCGTGGCACGTTGAAGAAAGGATCAGCCGGTTTGGGAAATTTATCCGTGGCGGTGATCGGCCCTGCCAAAACAGTGGAGAATCCTGCACAAACCAACACCAACATGACAGTTGTGGAAATCAGAAATTGGGTTATTCTTCGGTGTATGGGCAAAGTACTGGGATTCATGATTGGTTCCTGGACCTTTGTCGGTTGATCACACAATGGGGCGCAGATGATCCTTCATCAACAAGCAACGCCCCCATAGGTTTCCATTAACTTAGCACATCCGTGGTGGCTGCCAACTTCCGTTAAATATTTTTTTCGGGCAGCCGATGTTTAGTTTGAAAGAGAACTCAGTTGGGTCTTTGCACTTAAAGCAAAACCCGACAGTACTTATGTCAATCTGCCCAGGCAGATATCCGGAGGGATCAGAGATGGAATTTGCAATCCAACGTTTGGCCGACCGCAAGGCGCGTCTTGGCGTGATGGGACTGGGATATGTGGGCCTGCCTCTGGCGGTTTCCTACGCTCAGGCCGGTTTCCACGTAGTTGGTTTTGATTTGGATGAAGACAAAGTTGCTTCCCTGGTCCGCGGTGAAACCTACATTATTGATGTGGATGCTGCTGAATTAAAAGAAGTTGTGGACAAAGGCCTGCTGGAAGCCACCACCGATATGGGCCGTCTGGCCGAGGTGGACAGTGTGAATATTTGCGTGCCCACTCCTTTGGCCAAAACCGGCGATCCTGATATTTCCTACATCCAATCAGCTGTGGGCGCCATTGCCCCCTGCCTGCACAATGGCATGTTGGTGATCCTGGAAAGCACCACCTACCCGGGTACCACTGAAGAAGTTATTCTGCCCCTGCTGTCTGAAAATGGCGCTGTGGTGGGCAAAGACTTCTTCCTGGCCTTTTCTCCCGAACGTGTTGACCCCGGAAATCCCACGTTCAATACGAAAAATATCCCCAAAGTTGTTGGTGGCGTGACACCTGCCTGCACCGAAGTGGCTAAAAATCTTTACACCCAGATCATGGAAACCGTGGTTCCCGTGTCTTCGGTGCGTGTGGCTGAGACGGTGAAGCTGCTGGAAAACACCTTCCGCAGTGTGAACATCGGTCTGGTCAACGAAATCGCTCTCATGTGCAAGGCCATGGATATCGATGTATGGGAAGTGATTGACGGAGCGGCCACCAAGCCCTTCGGATTCATGCCGTTCTACCCCGGACCTGGTCTGGGCGGGCACTGCATTCCCATCGACCCCTTCTATCTGTCCTGGAAAGCCAAACAGGCTGGCAGTGAAGCACGATTCATCGATCTGGCCGGTCAGGTCAACAAAAGCATGCCTGAGCATGTGGTCAATTTGGTGAGCCTCGGACTGAATGACCGGGAAAAATCTGTCAAGGGCAGCAAAATTCTGGTGGTCGGAGTAGCCTACAAGGCAGCCATTGATGATGTGCGTGAATCTCCCGCCCTGGACATCCTGGGGTTACTTAATGACCTGGGAGGCCAAATGTCCTGGTACGATGAGCATGTGCCGGGACTTGACGGTGATATGTATGGAGAAAAATTCAACGATTGGACTGCCGACGCTCTGGCTGGCTTTGATGCCGCTGTGATCGTCACGAACCACCCCATGGTGGACCATAAAATGTTACTCGATTCCGGATTGCTGGTCGTCGACACTCGTAATGCCCTGAAGGGCCACGAGAGCGACAATCTCATCAAGCTGTAGCCCAAGGAGTTCGCCCCATGAAAGTCAACTTTGTTGATCTGAAAGCCCAGTACCAGACCATTAAGCCCGAAGTGGATGCGGCCATCGCTGAAGTGATTGCCAACACCGCCTTCGTCAATTCACGTTCCTTTGAGGCGGATTTCGCCAAATACATCGGGACAGATTATTGCGTGGGCGTGGGCAACGGCACCGATGCTTTGTTTATGGCCATGAAGAGCATGGGGTTTGGTCCCGGTGATGAATTGATCACCGCTGCCAACACCTTTATTGCCACGGCAGAGGGTATTGGCTGGACGGGCGCCACTCCCGTGTTTGTGGATTGTGATCCGGTGACTTATTGCATCGATCCTGCAAAAATCGAAGCGGCCATCACACCGAATACCAAGGCTATTGTGCCTGTGCATCTGTACGGCCAGGCTGCGGACATGGATCCTATTCTGGAGATTGCAGCCAGGCATGGCCTGAAGGTCATCGAGGATTGCGCGCAGTCTCATGGCGGCACCTACAAAGGACGCGTGACTGGGACCATGGGTGATGCCGGTTGTTTCAGTTTCTATCCTGGAAAGAATCTGGGAGCGTATGGTGATGCCGGCGCGGTGGTGACCAATGATGAAGAGCTGGCGACAAATATTCGCAAGCTGGGCGATCATGGCAGCAACGTGAAGTACAAGCATGATTTCCAGGGCACGAACAGCCGGATGGATGGCATTCAAGGTGCCGTGCTTTCGGTGAAGTTGAAGCATCTGGACAAGTGGTCGGCCCGGCGCAAGGCCGTGGCGGATCGTTATGGTGCCGGGTTGAAAGACGTGTGTGTTGTACCGCAGACTGCGGATGATATTAAGCACGTGTGGCATCTGTATGTGATTCAGGTGAACAATCGTGAAGAAGTGATGAAGCATCTGACGGAGCAGGATATTGCTTGTGGGATTCATTATCCTGTGGCGCTGCCTGTGACTCCGGCTTATGCGGGTTTGGGGTATAGCGCCGATCAATTCCCGGTGGCTTGTGGTATTCAGGATAATATTCTGAGTTTACCCATGCATGGGGATTTGACGGATGCGGATGTGGATTTGGTTATTGAGGAAGTTCGGAAGGTGGCTAAGTAGGATTTGTATTCAACTGACTCAACAGGAGATGCAAAACTGGAGGCCTACCCTGCTGTAGCCCAACTGGTGGACAATTTGTCTGTTGGTGGGGCTGAACAGTTGGCCATAAGAATTGCTAATGGGCGCGCTCAACGAGGGCGCCCATCTTTTTTATATGTCCTGCGTGATGGTGGGCCTCTTGCA
>JAOZJV010000529.1 GCA_029935695.1 Candidatus Krumholzibacteriia bacterium
TGCGCCGGGCCCTGGGCCGGGCCCTGGGAATATCATCCAGCTGATTGATGGTGGTTTTTTCTGAAACCAAGACTGAATGAAGACGTAATCCTCCGGTACCCCAACCGGAGGATTTTTTTGAAAAACCTATTTTTCATCTGTTGTATTCTGGTCGTGTTGTTGAACACTGCCGCCCTGGCGTCCGAAAATCCCCTGGCAGCATTGGCGACCATCTCCGACCAGCCGCAACTTCTGGCCCCCGGATTCATCAACACCGGCCTGGCCACTCGCGATGTGACCATGACTCCCGATGGCCGCGAAATTTATTTCTGCACTAACACCTCTGGGTACTCCCACGCTTTTATTCTGGTGACCCGTTATGTGGATGGAGCCTGGACTGATCCGGAGGTGACTTCTTTTTCAGGCCATCCCGGTTTTATGGATTTGGAGCCTGCCATTTCACCTGATGGCCAGCAACTCTTTTTCTATTCAACCCGCCCTGTTACGGACGGTGCTCAAGAGGCTCAGGATATATGGGTGGTCCAGCGGCAGGGCGATCATTGGGGTGAGCCATCAAATCTGGGTTTTCCCGTCAACACTGAAGCGTCTGAATTTTTCCCCTCTGTGACTGCCGACGGAACCCTCTATTTCTGTCGAGCCGATCCAGCCACCCGGCGGCATGCCATTTTCCGCAGCAGACTGGTGGACGGTCAATACGCCAAGCCTGAGAAACTGCCCGCCGAAGTCAATTCAGGGGCTTCGCAATTCAACGCCTGGGTTTCGCCCCTTGAAGATCGTTTGATTGTTCCGGTTGCCGGTCATCCGGATAATCTGGGGGGAGTGGATTACTGGCTTTGCCGGCGCAATGCTGATGATTCCTGGCATACTCCCGTCAATTTGGGTCCCACGGTGAACGACGGTTCCGGTCAGTCGTGGTCGCCCTATATCTCACCCGATGGAGAAAATTTCTTCTTCATGTCCAGCCGCACCGTGGGCCCACCCATTTCCCTGCCGGTGAGTTGGTCTCAGTTGCAGCACCGCCACCGCACACCCGGATCGGGACGACCGGGAATTTTTGTGATGAAGGCCAGTTTCCTGGACCATCTTGATCAAGAGGCAATGGTCTCTGAAACAAGGCCACCGGTTTCAGCCATGAATTCAGTGCCATACCCCGACACTGCTGGCCGGTACTGGGGACAGGAGCTACCTGGTCTGGATCCTGAAATTTTCGCACCTGGTATTCTCAGCACAGGCCTCAGAGAGCGGGACATCTGTTTGAGCCCGGACGGTCGTTTCCTCTTGTACGGAGTGATGGATTTGGGTCTGGCCTCGGTGATGTTGTGCCAATGGACTGGTGAAAGCTGGACGGAACCGATCACTGCTCCCTGGCACAGGGACGACGATTTTGCCTGCATCGAACCCGCCCTTTCCGCAGACGGAAAGACGGTGTATTTCCAAAGCACCAAAGCTGCTCCCGGCCAGGTTCAGGGACGGGGATGGGCCACCCAGAATATTTACCGCAGCAACTGGCAAGATGAAGCCTGGAGCGAGGCGGAAGTTCTGCCTGCACCCATCACCACTGACGCAGCAGAATATTTCCCATCCCTGGCTGCCGATGGAACACTGTATTTTTCCCGGGAAGACACTCTCGGTGGCGTAGCCATCTGGATGGCCAAACCTGATGGCAACGGTTACCACCTGCCGACCCGCCTGCCTGCTGAGGTTAATGTGAGCAACAATTGCTATAATGCCTTTGTCTCATCTGACCAGCGATTGATCATTCTGTGTGTTGCCGATCATGAAGAGAATATGGGAGCTGCAGATTTCTGGATCAGTGTTCGCCCAAGTGGTGGCACCTGGACACCGGCTCAAAACATGGGCACAACATTCAACAGTTCTCAGTCCCGGGCCATTTCGGCATCCTTATCACCGGATGAAAAAATATTGTTTTTCAGCTCCAATCGAAAAATTGAAACCCATGGTGAGAAAGACAAAAGAATGACACGCCAGGATTTATTGGAGATCCACACGCAGCCGGGCATGGGCAGTTCCAACCTGTGGTGGGTTGATGCTGCAGTGCTAACCGATTTTGAGCATTGAAAATCTTTCTGATCCGATCATAATGGGGGCGTTGAAAGCGTCCCCATTGTTTTGATCACCCACGAGAGAGCCCCGCCCCCATGAGTCATTTGCACGCCCTGGATTGGACCATCATCGCCGCCTACGTGATGATCACCCTTGCGTTGGGTCTGGCCTTCAGAAAAAGAGCCTCCCAATCAAGTGAAGAATATTGTCTCAGTGGTCGCAGCCTGCCCTGGTGGATCCTGGGCACCAGCATGGTGGCCACCACCTTCGCAGCCGACACACCCCTGGCGGTGACGGGATTCATCCGCAATCACGGCATATGGTACAACTGGTTCGGCTGGCATTATATCTTTGCCCAGATGATGGCCGTGATCCTTTTTTCCCGCTTCTGGCGCCGGGCCGAGGTGGTCACCGACAACGAACTGATTGAACTGCGGTACAGCGGCAAACCGGCGGCATTTCTGCGGGGATTCAAGGCCGGCTATTTTGCTATCGTCTACAACTTCATCGTCCTGGGCTGGGTGCTCAAGGGCTTGGGCACCGTGGCCGAATCGGTGCTGGGTGTGAACCAGGAAATGGCCGTAGTGGTGGGCGCAGCCCTGGCTTTGAGCTATGCCCTTCTGGCCGGCTTCTGGGGCGTTGTGATCACCGACGTGATCCAGTTTGGACTGGCCATGGCCGGATCCATCACCGTGGCTGTGCTTTCCGTACGGCACGTGGGCGGGATGCAGGCCTTGAAAGATCGCATCGGCGAAAGCCTGCTGACATCGGAAAATACCATGGCGATGATTCCCGGTGGGCAGATGAGTTGGGAATCGGATTTTGTGAAATTCATGGTCTTTGTTTCTCTGATGTGGTGGGCCAGTCACAATGCAGACGGGGGAGGCTATCTCATCCAACGCATGTCCGCTGCGAAGAATGAGCGCCACGCCCGGGCAGCCACTCTTTG
>JAOZJV010000530.1 GCA_029935695.1 Candidatus Krumholzibacteriia bacterium
AGGCGTTTTGGCATGTTATTACTCGGAGTTGAACCGAAGGATGGCCCTGGTGTTGGCTTCGGTCGCAACGCCTTGGATTTCCTCACGACCTACATGGGCTTCCTGGCTCTTTTTCTGTCGGAAAAAGGCAAAGGCCAAATGGATCTTTCGAGCCCCATAGAACGGGTGGAAAGCTTCGAAAACATCATCACCCAGAGCGATCGTATGCTCGAAGTTCTGGGATTGGCTCAAAAAGTTGCACCCAGTGATTTGACTGTTTTGCTCAATGGTGAAACTGGCACGGGCAAGGGCCTGTTGGCCTATTCGATCCATGCCCTGAGCCGCCGCGCCGATCAGACTTTCATGCAGATCAACTGCGCCGCCATTCCCGATGCTTTGCTTGAAAGCGAACTCTTTGGCCATGTCAAAGGTGCCTTCACCGGTGCGGACGCCGATAAAAAAGGTTTGCTGGAGTCAGCTGAAGGTGGAACTGTTTTTCTCGATGAAATCGGAAAAATGCCTCTGAATATGCAGGGAAAATTACTGCAATTCCTGGATTCAAAAATCGTAAGACCGGTGGGGGGGACCACGGAGCGGCGGGTTGATGTCCGCCTGGTCGCTGCCTCCAAGACGGACTTACACGCTGCAGCCATGGAAGGCCGTTTTCTGGAAGATCTTTATTATCGTCTTCTGGATTTCCCATTGGTTATTCCGCCCCTGCGGGAACGAAAAGACGATGTCCAGCTGCTGGCCCGTCATTTTGTACAGCGTTTTTCCCTGGAAATTGGAACGGGTTTACTGGCCATTGATCACCAGTTCATGGATACGTTGACGCGTTTCTCCTGGCCTGGAAATGTGCGCGAATTGGAAAAAACAATCAAAAGAGCCATCGTTCTGGGACAGAATGATGGAGTGTTGCGCCGAGACCATCTGCCGGCGAACATGCAGGAATCTGTGGTGGCTGCACCCCAGCTTACCGAAGCTGTGATTCCTTTGAAAGATACTCTCGCGGCCATTGAATGCCGGGAAATTGGCAGGGCCCTGGAGATATCCGGTGGAAACAAGAGCCAGGCTTCGCGCAGTCTCAAGATCAGTTACCCCAATCTTTTGAAAAAGATTCGTCATTACGGGATTGTGCAGGATTAATTGCTGTAAAAACTATTAATAATTAACATCCTGACCCAAGGCGATATAAAAATAGTTAACAAGATAACCCGTTGGTAAACAGCGGGTTATCTTTTTGTTGGATTCAGCTATAAAAAGTTTTAATAGTTTAAGGGAAAGAGTGGAATGTCACCAATTTGCCACATAGCTAATTTGTTGGAAATAAACAAGTTAGTATTTTGTGGGCTGCTCTTGTTTTGGTATGAACCCTGCATTACATAAAACAGAAGGGGTGACATTACAGGGAACCTCTTGGATGAGCAAAGAAAAGAATTGGTTCGTGGTTTTGGGAGAGGTTGAAGTTCATTCCTCAAAAGCTTACCGGCGAAGAGGACGTTCTCAACAAGTCATGTTGGCAGGATGATTGTCAAGAGGTGGGGTCTTTACAATCATTCCTGGCTGACGAGAGAGAGAGCTGAAACTCACTCTCCTGGACCACGGATTAGTTTTAAAAAATCATGGGTCTGATCACCAGGTCCCATAAAAAAGAGCCCTTCTGATTTTGAAAAGGCGAGATTCAAAATCAGAATGCCGAAAGGCGGGGCTCTTTTTCCTTGCTATTTAGTGCCGCAATAATCCCCATATCATCAAATTCTGCACACTTTCTTTTTGTCCCTTTTTGGGGAACCTGTCCTTGAATTCACACAAATTTTTTCAATATTTGTCATTTTTAAACCCGTTTCATCTGTTTGGCCTCCTCTTTGATCAGAAAATGGGGTTTCCTTCCAGAGTGTGTAAGTGATATGGACATAACGATATATGATGAAATGAAAAATCATCCCACATTGTTTTACTCTTCATATCAACAACATCAGCGGTTTTGCGGAGGGAAGTCCAAAATTGGCACGTCTCCTGCCTTGTCTGGGTATTGGGAAAGATCCCCGAAGACATGGAGGAGAGATTATGAAACTGGCTAAAGAAAATTTTTTACAGAATATCGCAAGGATGAGAGCTCATTCTGAAAATGCTGCTCTTCCCGGCAAAGTGATAATTTTTCTAACCCTGGCCGCCCTCCTGCTCCTTGGTGGATGCGAAACTGAAGATTGCGTCAACTGCATCGATTTGCCACCTCCGGTTGTCCCCACGGGCGTGCACAGCATCAGTGGGGATAATTTGGTGACCGTGCAATGGTACGACATTTCCTATCATCCTTATGACGGCAATTACAACGCCAACGTTGACGCCTACTATATCTACAGCCGTTATTATCAGGATGGCGACGAATACAATTATAACCGTGAATTTTTCCTCATTGGGGAAGTGGCCTGGAATGGGAATTTTGACCCCATCAGCGGGATTCATTGGTTTGAGGACATCGAAGCAGTCAATGGTGAACGGTATGAATACGCCGTGGCCGCGGTTAATTCCGCCGGGAGTGAAAGTGCTCTCAGCTATGAACTTGTCACCGATGCCCCGTTGTTTCACAGCCTTGAAGAGCTGCAGTTGTTTGACGTTGATGGTGACTATCCCGAGCTTTCAGGTTTCGATTTCAGTTTGATGGATGACGGTCATAATTCTTCGCATCCCGGCTTCAACGCTGACATCACAATCCATTTTGAAGGTGTGGTTCCTTATGTGCACACCGCTCGAAACGCCGTCAGCATTCAAGACTTCGGTGTTTTTACCGATGTGGATGGAAATGTTATTTTTGAAGGTGTTTCCTGGGCTCCGGCCGAAGGGTATTCCAGCACGGGCGTGCTTGAACTTATTGAGGGACACATCTATGTGGTGGATATCACCGAATATCCCCACGGAACCCATTATGCAAAATTCGCCGTGACTGATACAGGCCCCGGATTCGTGGAAATCATCTGGGCCTATCAAATCATCCCAGGTCTTCCGGAACTTTCTGTTCCAGGCGAAAACACC
>JAOZJV010000531.1 GCA_029935695.1 Candidatus Krumholzibacteriia bacterium
GGAAGCCGGGATGCCCGATGGGGTGATCAACTTCGTGCCCGGCAGCGGTGGCCAAATTGGCAACCCGGTTCTGGCCAGCAGCGATCTCGCAGGTATCCACTTCACTGGCAGCACCGCCGTTTTCCAGAATATGTGGAAGCAAATCGGCACCAACATCCATAATTATGGATGCTATCCCCGCATCGTGGGCGAAACCGGCGGCAAAGATTTCATCTTCGCTCATCCCAGTGCTGATGTGACGCCTCTGGTGACGGCCATGGTCCGCGGATCCTTCGAATACCAGGGACAGAAATGCAGCGCTGCCAGCCGGGCCTACGTTCCTGCCAACTTGTGGAAACAGGTCAAAAAAGAACTGCTGGAGATGGTGTCGACCATCAAGCAGGGCGACGTGACCGATTTCCGGAACTTCATGGGCGCGGTCATCGACCAGCACGCTTTTGACAACATCAAGGGCTACATCGACCGGGCCAAAAAAGCCAAAGGCAAGGCTAAAATCCTGGCTGGCGGCGGCTGCGATGACAGCAAGGGTTATTTCATCGAGCCTACGGTTATCGAAGCCAAGGATCCTCATTACGAAAGCATGGTGGAAGAAATCTTCGGCCCTGTGCTGACCATTTTTGTATACGAGGAAAAAGATCTGCTGAAGACCCTGCGTCTTTGCGATACCAGCAGTGCTTATGCTCTGACGGGAGCCATCTTTGCCCAGGACCGCCAGGCCCTGATCAAGATGAAAGATGAGCTGCAGGGCGCCGCAGGAAACTTCTACCTGAACGACAAGCCCACCGGGGCTGTTGTGGGGCAGCAACCCTTCGGTGGCAGCAGGGCCAGCGGCACCAATGACAAGGCCGGCAGCTACCTGAACCTCATCCGCTGGACCAGTCCGCGGACGGTTAAGGAGACGTTTGACCCGCCTCGGGATTATCCGTACCCCTATATGTCCACTCGGTAGGTTTTTGGAGGCGTTCAATACCTATCCGAATGGGTGAACAAGGTGAGGGGTGGCCATTCTGGTCACCCCTCGTTTTTTGAGTGTGGAATAATATTAAATTTGATGCCTGATCAACAATTGAGCCAGGGGATGAGGATCGCCTTCAGCGAGAGCCATACTTACTGCTTCGAGCAATTGTGACTTCTGATTTTGATCCAGGACAATCCATGGCTGGCTGGCCGCGGCGTTCAGCCCGTTGAGAACAAGGAACGCCATGCGCTGGTTTCCACTGACCCAGGGTTTGATCTGCATGATGCCAAGAAAGCCAAGCAATCCTCGCTGTATTCCCGGTTCACACTGAGCCACCAGTTCCGCCCAGTTTTCCATGCTATTTCTGATGTCTGTTTCGGTGGTTTCGGCTTCTCTGTACCGCAAAACCTGCCGCCGGGTGATTAGTCCTGCTTCGGCGCTGGGGCTCATCAGGGCCATGCGCCAGCCACGCACGTCCTGCCTTAAGACACGTTGTAAGTCCTGGCCTTCCATCATCCTGACTATGCTGCGTTTAACCAGCCTGAGGGCTTCCAGGTAACCTTGCATGGAGACCAGTGCCTGGGGATCGGTTTCACCGGCCAGGGGAGAGGCTTCACCAGGTTCGGTCAGTCTTTCGTGCTGGTCCAAATGAGGCCAGCCATGGGCATCGGCAGCCAGTTCGGGTTGGGCCAGCAGCTGCATGACAGATTCGCGTGGGATATGGAAACCGCTGAGTGCGAGATGGTGCCGGGTGTCATCACCGAGGGCGTGTTCGATGGATGATAGACGAGTCAGGAGGTTGGAATCAGGATCCGGGGATGGGGTCGGGAGAGATTGCAGTTTTTTGGACCAGATTTTCCAGAGGGTTTGCAGATCCCGAGTCTTTGTTGGGGTGTGTTCTATTGGTTTTGTTGCGGGGGCAACTATTTCTTGTGTGGACTCCGTAAAAATCCGTTCTGGTATGGCAAGGCCTTCTTCCATGAGGCATTTTTTTACAAACTGGTAGCCTTTGGTATTTCCCAATTCACCCAGACGAACACCCAGCCGGATGGCGGATTGGTATCTTTCTTCACTCAGCCACTGCCAAACCATGGTTTCCAAATTGGGCACCTTGGTTAGAACCTGGTCGACCAGATTCTTCTGACGGTTCCACTGTGTGTTGGTCATGCGGCCGAGAATGGTGTCCAGTGACATGACCCTGAATCCGTTGAGAGTTTCCATGCGTGGGGGAAGCTGCTGCTCATCCTGGTAAATGGTGAGCCGTAAACCACAGTCGAAAGTATGGACGGTGGTGCTTCCGATTTCAGCCATGACAACCAGACGGCCCGGGTTTGTTTGGGGATTCATCCGGATCACAAGGCTGCTTTCGGCGGAAAGGCACCAGCGGGATCCCAGGCGTTCTTCCAGGTAAATAGGGAGGAAATCCAGAATGAAGCCTGGAATGGGGGTTTGTTCACCGGGGGATTTGAGGCGGTACCAACCACGCATAATGGGGTCAAGGTAACCGGCGGTGGACAACCGTTCTCGTTGGCGGCGCGTTAGTTTTTTGGAATTGAGAATGCCGTTGGGGGCCACTTGATGCAACTCCTGCCAGGCTTTTTTGAGCGTGGGGGAAGTTGGGATATCACCGTTGTGCGGTTGCATTGGGTCCACCTTGAAAAGGGAAAACTTTGAGTTGATGCCCATTTAATGCAAGATCAGGGCCAAGGGCGGGGGATTGGCTGCTGGAGTAATTTTAAAGGGGAAAATAAAGAAGATGGTACCGGAGGCGGGACTTGAACCCGCACATTCCAAGGAATACTGGATTTTGAGTCCAGCGCGTCTACCAATTCCACCACTCCGGCACCAGAGTAGAAACTCTTATCCGGGTGGACCGGATCAGAGCATTGTAGGGGAGATTTTAATCAGAGAATGCCCGAAAGTCAAGGCGCACCTCTCCAGGGAGAAATGTTTGACACAGATGGTTTTATTGCTATATTTGGCCCTCACGAATTCAGGTGGGGCCATAGCTCAGCTGGGAGAGCGCATGACTGGCAGTCATGAGGTCAGGG
>JAOZJV010000532.1 GCA_029935695.1 Candidatus Krumholzibacteriia bacterium
CAAATCTTACTCTGGACGGCCGGAGCCAGGGATTGGCAAATATCCCGTTTCATGGTTTTGGTTATTTCGATTCCGGAGGGTCACTTGAGAATCTGGAAATTATTCATTTTCGCGAGGAACCTCTTGGTTTCAATTATCATGGCAATGGTGTATTTGCCGTGGACCTGACTGGCGACGGGCGCGAGTTGAACATGAACAATGTTCAAGTGAGTGATTTCCAGAAAACCGGTGTTCTGCTGCATGGTTACGATTTAAAATCCATATCCACCAATGTCATCATCACGGGCCAGGGTCCGGTTGTCGCCCCTTCTCAAAATGGATGGCAGGTGTCGGGCCAGGCTGAATTGACGGCTACGGATTGCAGTGCCTCAAATATGTTTTTCCTGCCAAGCACCTATGTGGCCACTGGTATGCTGGGCACCGAGGACACCAAAATGAATCTGACCAACTGCGATTTTGACGGTTGTGAGGTGAGTGTATACGGCATCGGCAATACGACGACGTACACCAATGGCACCATAATCAACCCAGGCCTTGCCGGAATCGTCGGGAAAAGTTTTATCAGCAAAAGCGGCATGGATGAACCCACAGCCCAGCCGGTTGTATTGGGTGAGAACTTTAACAAATCCGATGGTTCTCTGGCCATGTACCTGGCTGATCTGACCATCATTGGTGTCGATGCCGGCAACAGTTGGGGTGTGGCTCTGCTTTCGGATAACCAGGCTCATATGGAACTGGACAACTTGACGGTCAGTCATTTCGCCATGGGCATGGTGGCCTATGAGGGATTGGGTGATGTAACGGGCACTGCCCGAAATTGTACTTTCTTCGATAATTATCCCCTGGCTGCCTACTCCAATACGGTTGTTGAATTTGATGCCCGCTTTAACAATTGGGGCGATCCCTCGGGGCCTTTCAATCGTTTCACCAATCCCGATGGATTGGGCAATGAGGTCTTTGGTTCTGTTAATTACAGTCCTTTTGCCGGTGGTGGTTCTTTGGTCCTCACGTCCACCAGCGATGAGCCTGTAGCCTGCGGCGAGCCGGTGCTGTACACGGTGTCCTATGAGGCAGGAGAAAGCACTCCTGAACTCTTCCTGTACAACATCGAAATTCGTGGCGGGGAAGGGTTGGTGCGTCCTGTGGATCCTGTATCGCTGAACCCCTGGGGCGGGGGGACGGAACTGTTCATGTCTTTTGATACGGGTGACAGCAGCATCACAGTGACCGGCGCCACCAATGGTGGCGATCCTTATCCACTGGCCGGACCCGGAACCTATGATCTGTTCACCATTGAGATCAGCGCAGCAGCCGACAGCGGCGGCATCGTTTTTTTGGAAAATGCGACCCTGCGCGATCCTCAAAATGTGACAATTCCCAGCTCTGTTTCCCGCAGTGCACTTTTTGCCGATTGCGCACCTCCCGCCCCCGTGTCTGAAATCACCGCCACCACTGATCACAACCGCATTGAATTGAGCTGGATGCACGATGCTGTGGGGGTGGATCACTATGAGATCTATTCCGGTTTGTGGCACGACGGCAGTCATGTATCGGTTTATCCGGAGTATGATGATATGGCGGGTAATACCAAGCCCACCCGTCCGGTCAATTACGCCGATATCACAGACAACCTTCTGGGTGAGTGGATGCATATTGGCGATACGGCCGCGCTGACCCATGAACAAACCTGGTCCGATTCCAGCAAACGCGGCGTTTATTATTACGAAGTATTTGCCGTGGATGCGGTGGGCAATGTCAGTGCGGTGCCGGCTTTCAACGACCGCGCCACCAATTATTGGCTGGGTGATGTGGCCGATCTTGATGGCCTGGTGGATGTTTTAGACATCTCTGTTCTGGACGCTTCTTTTGGTGAATCTGATGGCGACGACAATTACAATAATTTCTGTGATTATGGTCCCACCGACACTGGTGAACCCACGGGCATTCCCCAAACCGACGATACGGTGGGGTTTGAAGACCTGATGATCGTGGCTATGAATTTCGGTGTGGTTTCCGATGCTGGTAAGAGCCAGAAAGATCTGTCCGGATTTGCTGATCTGGCCTGGATCGAAGTGGGAGAAGACTTGTACGCCCTGCGCCTGGTCGGTGGTGAAGACATCAAGGGCCTGCACGTGCAGGCCAACTTACCGGAAGGCTCTTACGCTGTGACCGAAGGCTCTTTGCTTGATCAGCAGGATGAGCTGACTTTCCTGCGGAATGTCGGTCCTTCACTTGATGTGAGTGTGGCGATCATGGGTTCGGGCATTGGCTTTGACGGTCAGGGTGATCTGCTGCTGGTCAGCAGCGCGCAAACCATTGAGGCTTCAGATCTGGAAATCACCGTTCGGGGGCATGACAACAGTGATTTTGTTTTCAGTCTGAACGAACTTTCCGGCGTGATGGATCCCCGCACCTTCGACCTGAAAGCCAACCACCCCAATCCTTTCAATCCCAGGACAACCATCAGCTTCAGTCTGCCGGAAGCCCAGGATGTTCTGCTGAAAGTCTTCAGTGTTGATGGCCGCTGCGTGGCCACTCTGGTCAATGAAAGCCGGGCCGCTGGTGTGCACGAGGTCACCTGGACCGGGCGCAACGATGCCGGACAGACAGTGGCTTCGGGGACCTACTTTTACAGCATCAAGGCCGGTCCCCACACCCAGGTGCATAAAATGACATTGATGAAGTGAGACACCTCTGAAGAGGGTCTGCTCAATTGCGTGTGATAATCAAAAACAGTGCCCCCGGGGGGGCACTGTTTTTGATGGTTAGACCATGTTTCAAGGAAAGCAAGAGAGGTTATTTAACCTGCTCCAGCATCCATTTGGTGGTCACGCTCTTGGGACGCTCAATGGGCATTCCCATGGCGCGGTCCCAGATCATCTGGCTGAGCATTCCCATGGCACGACTCACCGAGAACAGCACTGTGTAGTAGCTGAATTCGCGCAGTCCGTAGTGGTGCAACAGGGCGCCACTGCCAGCGTCCACGTTGGGCCAGGGGTTCTTGGCT
>JAOZJV010000051.1 GCA_029935695.1 Candidatus Krumholzibacteriia bacterium
GGGACACACCCGCAAAAGCGGTGGCTGTGCCGATGTTGGCCCAGTACTGAAAAACTTCCCCCAGGGCTCCGGGGTCCAACTCAGGTTTGAAACCGGGGAAGGCACGCAGACTTTTGATCTCGGAAGCAAAAAGAAAATGCCCATCGTGCACAGCCACATACAGAGGACGAATACCGAATCGATCCCTCGCCAAAAAGAGATGACGGCTGTGACGGTCGAAAATTGCCAGCGCAAATTGTCCGTTAAAATAATCCACGCAGGCGGCGCCCCACTCTTCAAAGGCGTGCAGGATAACTTCCGTATCGCTGTGGGTGGTGAAGGTGTGCCCCAGCCCCTGCAATTGTATCGTCAATTCAGGGTAGTTGAAAATTTCGCCATTGAAGGTGATCCAATAGCGCCCCTCCCCACAGGTCATGGGCTGTTGGCCTGATTTCAAATCGATGATGCTCAGCCTGGCATGCCCCAGAAAAATAGAGCGTCCGCGCCAGGCACCAAATTCATCCGGGCCACGGTGGCGCATGATCCCGATCATCCGCTCGGGTGCCTGCTCGGGCAACTGCAGCGGACCTTCAAGGGCCATCACTCCACAAATACCGCACATGAATCGGTGCCTTCCTTTGGTTCATTATCGTCGAATAAAAAAAAACGGGTTATCCTCCCCCTTCACATGATACTATCTCCGCTATACCCCCGTAACCCCTAAAACACTTTGCAGGAGGCATTTTTGTGCTAACGGTCGCTTCCCCTGGGAAAACAAGCTGGATTCTCATCATCAGTCTGCTTTTGATTGGGACCTCAGCCGGTGCCGCCACGGTGCGGGATCATGAAATTGAAGCAGAAGATTACTTCGACATCACCGTTCTGGGTAACGTCTCAGTCAGCCCCGACGGATCACAGGTGGCCTATTCGGAAAGCCGCTGGGGCCGGGGCAAAGAAGGCCGCAGCACGGACCTTTGGCTTGCCGCCACCAATGGCAAGGCCAACCAGAGACTGACTTTTGACGGCTTTGGTGCCAGCTCTCCCTCGTGGGATCCAGCCGGCAAAGCCATCTTCTTTCTTGGACGCAGCAAAGGTGGGCAGGAATCGGCGCCTCATGATGGCAGCCGGCAGATCTGGCGCATCAGCCCCGCCGGTGGCCAGCCGGTGGCCATGACCCGGGTTGAAAAAGGAGTCTCCGCTTTCCAGCTCAGCCCCGATGGGAGCACTCTTTTTTACAAGGTGAACAAAGAAATTACCGACGAGCCCTGGAAGGATTTGAAGGACAAATATTCGGACCTTGAGTTTGGGCATGGCGTGCGCAATCTGCATGGCATCCGCAAACTTGATTTGAACACCTGGCGCGATGAAGAAGTTCTGGCCGCCGACAGCGTGATCTGGGAAATGGTTCTCTCTCCTGACGGCACCAAAATGGCCATGATCACCACCGAAGACAATGAACAGATCTTCATGGAAGGCTGGTCCCGGGTGGATGTCCTGGATCTTGCCAGTGGGACCATCACCACCCTGACAGACCAGGCCTGGCGCGACACCCATAAAAGCCCCTACGGCTGGCTTGAAGATCTGGCCTGGAGCGGCGACAGCAAAGCAGTGGCCTTTGCCATCGCCTACGATGGATTTGCACCCAACATTTGGGTGGCAGAAGCCGGCGATGCCGGTTGGCCCCTGCAGTTGATAAGCCGGCCGGAAATGGTCACCTACAGCGGTGGCCTGACCTGGCGCGGCACCAGCCGCACCCTCTGTTTCAAGGGCGAGAGCATGGCCCGGGTCAGAGTGTATGGTATTGAAGACGTAAAAAATGGCTCCCAGGGCAAAAGCAGAATCCTGGCCGGAGGCGACGTGGTCACAGGTTCTTTCTCCTTTGATGCCAAGGGCAAAAAACTCGTGGCCAACATTGAAACCATCACCACGGCCAATGATCTGTACCTGATCAAGGGTGAAACCAAACGAGCACAATTGACTCACGCCAATCCCCAGGTCGACACCTGGATACTGCCCCAGATTCAACACGTGAGTTGGACCGGCGCCGACGGTGATGCCTGTTATGGCATCCTGGAACTTCCCCCCGGGTACAAAAAAGAAGAAGGTCCTTTGCCCACCATCATCGAGCTGCACGGTGGCCCCACCAGCAGCAGCAAGTTCCGTTTGCGGTTGTGGATTTACGGCCGCGCGCTCATGGCCGCCAAGGGCTACGCCCTGCTCAGCCCCAACTACCACGGCAGCACAGGCTATGGAGACGAGTTTCTGGAGAAACTCATCGGCCGTGAAAATGAAATCGAAGTGACGGATATCGCCAACGCAACCCACTGGCTCATTGAAGAAGGCATCGCCGATGCCGACCGCATCGGTGTCATGGGTTGGAGCAACGGTGGTTACCTGACCAACTGCATGATCGTGGCCGAGCCGGATATGTTTGCCGCCGCCAGCAGTGGCGCCGGTGTGCTGGACATGACCATCCAGTGGGGTATCGAAGATACACCCGGTCATGTGATCAACTATGTGGAAGGTTTACCCTGGCAGCAGGCGGAGCATTATCAGAAGGCATCCCCCCTGTACCACCTGGACCGGGTCAAGACCCCCACCCTGATTCATGTGGGTGGCAGCGATCCACGGGTCCCGCCGGCCCACAGCAAGGCCTTGTACCGGGGGCTCAAACACTATCTAGGGGTACCCTGCGAATTGATCGTCTATCCCGGCGAACCCCACGGCCTGACCACCCATGAAAACCGTCTGGCTAAAATCACCTGGGACCTGGCCTGGTTTGAAAAGTACCTGTTGGATGATGAGAAAGACTAATTGTGAAATGGCTGACGGCGATCCCAGGGCCGGGGCCGCCGTCAGCATTCCTGTTTGAAATGTCAAGACCCCGGGAATTTATTCCTGCTCTGCTAATTTTTAGAAGTCATTTCGGACCTGAAATCCTGAGCTACCGGCAGGGCGCAGGTCACCAGTCCGCCACCTGAGGGATGATCTTCCACTGTGATACTTCCCTGGAGCCGATGCAGGTAATTTTTCACAATGAACAACCCGAGGCCAAAGCCACGCTGCTGGGAATAAGGGCTGGGTTCGCCTTGTACAAAACGTTGGAAAAAGTTTTGTTCTGCGCCAAAGCCTGGCCCCTGATCCCTGATGGTCAGCTCTACCCAGGCATCCCCGCAGACCGCCAGGCAAACTTCCACCCGACCACCTGGCGGAGAATATTTTACGGCGTTATCAAGCAGGTTCACCAGCACCACGGCCAGCTTGTCTTCGCTGGACATCACCCGCTGGGGTTGGCCCTTGACCACCACTTTGACGTCCTTGGCTACAGCCGCCGGAGTCACGGTGCACACCGCCTGGGTGATGACCTCAGACAAGTCCACTTCACAAGTATGAAACTCCATCTGCCCGCTGTCCAGATGACTGATTTCGATCAGGTTGTTCACCAGCCGATTCAGGTGAGCAGCAGAACAACTGATGGATTCAAGGTAGGTGTTTTGCCCATCATTCAGCTCTCCAGCCAACCCATCCAGAAGATTGGCCGAAGACCAGGTGATGGATGACAAAGGGGTGCGCAGATCGTGGGCAACCTGGGCCAGAAATTCATTCTTCAGGGAATTCAGTTCATCCAGCCGCTGGCGTTCTTCACCTTCAGCCATCACCTCTTTGACCAGGGAAATTCGGGTCAGCGTTTTTTCACCAGCAGATTCAAAAGCCTGAAGCAAGTCCAGATCCTGATGCACAAACCGTCGGCCGGTGTGCCGTGGGCCACACATCATCACACCCCGGAGCTGACCATCAAGCACAAGGGTCTGGACCAGAACAATGCCATTTTCCTTGAGTTCAGACGGAAAATCCAGTTGTTCGCATTCGGGCATGCTGGTACTGTCGGGACAGGCCACCAGACCGGGCCCAACATCCTCTTCCTTGCATATTTTCCACCAGCGACGCACCAGCAGAGGGTTGGCATTGCCTGCAACTCTCTGCTCTGACCCTTCACCAATGATCACACACACAAGATTGGGTCCCAGGGTGTGAGTCACTTCATCGGCCAAAAGGCGAACCATGCTTTCATGATCGTTAAGCTGCTCCAATTGCCGAGGCAGACGTGCCATGGCCTGTTCCTGATTGTAGGTGATGCGGAAAAAAGTTCGATCCACAACCCTGCCGATTTTTCGTCGCAGGAAGGGAAAGGCCAGACCACCGCTCAATCCCGTCAGGAGCAAATGCACCCAGTTCGCAGGCCCGTTGGGATCGGGTCCCACCAGGCCTATACCATACCCCATCACCAGCAGCACAACCGTCATGGCCCCCGCGAGCAAACCGTAGATCAAACCCCGGCGGATGATGATGTCAATATCCAGCAGACGGTACCGCGCAATGGCCATGCCGAACGAAAAAGGAATAGCCAGTTCGAAAATACGGTCCACATGGTGGGGAAACGGAGCATCCATTCCCAGCAACTGGACCAGGTTCCGGAAGAAAACATAAGGTGCCGCGCCCACGGCAAATCCCACCAGCACCCATTTGGCCTGGTTTTTTTCACGGGTGAGCTCCAACCCCTTGATTTGCACGCCCAGGAACCAAATACCTGCCGAAGCCTGCAGGACCAGCACCAGGTCTGCAATTTTCGCAGGGAAAGCGAGATGGGTACCCATGCCAATGCCAGGGTCCAAAAAATACCGTTGGTAAGTGATGAATTGCCAAATGGCCAGAAAGGATGCGACCAGCCACATGGTGGGCATCAGCTTTTTGAAACGATTCCGGATGGGCAGAATTCGGGGAAATGTCTGGGCAAGTCCCATAAACACCGGAGGCAGAAAAGCCAGCACCCCAAATTGCATCAAACTGAAAAAAGAGCGTTGGGACCACGGGGCAGGTGCGAAGTACACTCCGCCCAATCCAATGCCCAGTCCGTACAGCAGCGTCATCCAGAAGAAGTAGCGAGTGGCTTCCTGGTCACACCGGGGCGCCAGGACAAATGCGGCAATCAGCCAAAAGAAAAGACCACTGGAAAAAGCCGTGATGCGGTAGGAGACACTATCGGCATGAATGAGTTGGACTGACTGCAGGTCGCCACCGGAGGGAATAATTTCAACAAATTCTCCAGGGGCCCATCCTTCAACAATAAATCTCAGTTCACGTTCAGTGCCCGCCGAAATACCTTGAACAGAAGCAGGATAATTGATGGCCTCGAAATTAAAGTCAGCAGGCAGGGATGGTTTGTTTACCTGGTTGGAAAACGCCCACAAAAAGAGCAGAAGACTTAAGCTGGCAAAAAAATAGTATCGACGATGAGTCAAGATCCCGTCCTCTCATAAAGGCGACGGTGTTCTGATATGTGTTTTCCTTCCAATCCTCACAAGGGTTAATTGAACCGTATTTTGCGGAATTTTTCAAGCTAATTCGGGATAGGCGTTCATCATTCATCATTGAACGAAGAGGCTGCGGGAAAATCCCGCAGCCTCTTTTCTGTCAGTAATTGTGATTAATTACCGGCAATCTTCAACCCAACATAAGTATGGATGGTTTCAGCTCTGTCATGAAGTTCCTGGAGTGTCTTGATGGAATCATCTCCACCATTACCCTCTTCATCCTTATGACAACCATAGCAGGCAAAATCGAGAGTCACGGCGCCATGGCCATCGTCATCGAGCAGCACTGCGTTGCCTTCTGCATTGAACATATCAACCTTGCCATTGACTGACGTATTGATGGTCCACAAGTGAGTGACAACATCGCCACGATGCAGGCTGTTGGCAATAGCACTTTTCGATGCCTTTGGCATATGGCAATCAGTACAAACTGCACCGTGGCCATGAGTGGTCGAGGCAATATTTGCATGGTCACCATCAACGTGACAGGCGGCGCATGAAGTCGCAGGGTTCACGCCATCACCAGGAGTGGTGGCATCAAACTTAACCGAAGCGTGAGGATCATGGCACGCGTTGCAACCAGGTCCGTAGGAAACATTATGAGGAGAGTTGTACCACTCGTCATACTGCTCATGATGGCTGATGTATCCACCGCTGGCTTCGATGATGGTTTCGCCGGGAGCGATGCCGTTGTCGCCACCACGGGAGTGACATTTACCACAGAACAGGGAGGTATCATCTGTCGTCATGGCATAAGTTTCCGGTTCGAATGCGTGCTGGTTGCCCATGCCGTGGCATTTCTCACAGTGGACGCCACCAAATTCGAAGGTGCCAAACATACCTTCCATGCCGTCCTGGTTGTTTTCTGCATTGCCGTCGTCAGAGTCGACCCAGCCAGTGGTGTGACAGGACCCACAGTTGTAAGGCTTGCTTGCACCGGCGTTGTAATCAGTGAAAGTCTGGTTTTCAAAGTTGTACTGGTTGGCACCAGTGGCCGGTGTGTAGATGTAACCATCATTCTTGATCCAACGCATTTTCCAGCCAAATCCACCAATAGTGTAGGAGAAATCATCCCAGGTGGTTCCTGCTGGAGGGTCAACGGGATCCTGAAAATAAGCAGAAGGATCCGGGAATGAAGCTGTGGGTGCTTCACCATTGATTTTGGTCAACTTGTAAGGGTGGCCTGAATGAGTCCACTGATCGTGTTTGGTTGCGTGGCAGGTGGCGCACGCATCTGATCCGGCATAACCCAATACTGGGGGTTCCGCTGGAGTAACGGGATCATCATCATCATCAGAACAACCTGTAAATGCCAGCGAACCGACAACTAAAAGCAAAAGTGTTAGTTTCCAGATCTTCATGATTATCCTTTCGGGGTGTGACATTTTCTCATTACGGGAAAACGAACTGTCTGCCTGTTGCAGACTTGTTAATTAAAAGACTACTATATCAGTAGGGGAAATAAAGAATATTTTATGATAATTCCATGACATATAGCGTAACTTGTTGTAATAATTTAATTAAGAGAATTTTCACCCTATTTAGTCCGCTCGTAACTCGTTGTAACTTGATAGGATATGGAGTCATCCTGTTAATTCCTTGCCAATCGAAATTGAACAGCGAATAACGAAAATCTTTATTAAAATTCATAAAAGAGCTTGAAGTGCCTGCTAGAGCTTTCCGGCAAAGGACCAAAATTGTATTTTAAAATATTAGCCTTATATCAGTCAGCAGTAATCACATACCTGAAACCGTGCCTGCCATCGACTCCCAGATGCGGGCTCGGATTCAGACGGGCAGCGCTGCGGCATCGGCGGGCCACATCGCTCCATGCCCCACCGCGCAGAACTTTGTACCGAATGGGCGGCGGACCAATGGGATTGATTTCTTCATCCGCATAAGTATTGTCATACCAATCGTTGCACCATTCCCAGATATTGCCGTGCATATCATACAGCCCAAAGTTGTTGGTGTCGCACCTGGCCACTGCGCTTGTCCAGCCAGTGGCATTGCCGCAATACCAACCATAATTGGCAAGGGATGGTTCATCACCACATCCAATTTCAGTGATGGCTCCACCTGAAAAAGCAGTGGTTGTTCCGGCACGGCAGGCGTATTCCCACTCTGCTTCAGTGGGCAGCCGGTAGCCTTCCGCTGAGTAAGGTTCGCCATTGTTGCATTTCCAATTGGTTGGATCGGTATGATTGTACGCTCGCTCCAACCCCTCATTCAAGCTGAGCCAGTCACAATAGGCTGCAGCACCAAACCACCGTACTTCTTTGACGGGATGGTTCTCAAAGCCATCATCAATAACAAAGCTGGTGCCGTTGAAGGAAATTTCACAGTCTTCATCTTCGTCCATATCCAGCAGTTCCAGGGTTGATCCATCAAGATTGTCGAAAATGCGACTACCATTGACAATGCAATTGCCATTTTCCAGAGCCCATTGAGCCAGGTCGGCATATTGCTGGTTGGTCACTTCGGTGCTGAACATATAAAAATTATTGGTCAGGGTGACTGGATGTTCGCTCTCTTCACCAAGGTGCCCGGGTTCGCCTTCAGGTGAGCCCATGATGAAACTGCCGGAGGGAATCAGAACCAGTTCGCCAGATATCTCAGGTGGTTCAGGGGTGGTGGGAGATGAATCGTCATCGCTGCAGCCAGAAAGCAGAAAAACCAGGAAAATTAAAGCAATAGTCCAACGATGCATGATGTTCCTCCGGTTAGTGAAGTACGACAGAGGAAACGTAGCTTAATGTCCCACCAAAAGACAATGTTTTGTTATTTCGGGGAAATTCAATTCAGAGGATTAGTGGACCAGATCTAACAGTGTCTCTTGTTTCTTCAAATATCCCCAAATAATCTGATGCAATTGTTCGGTTGCAGTGTAACCGTCCATTTCCGGCAGTGGTGCAACCGACAACGGCTAATAGTATCGGGTCAGCCCTGTTTATCTATAGATTTTCACCCAAAACGGCCTGTGATGTAGTCTTCAGTCTCTTTCAGCAAAGGGTTAGTGAACAGCTTGACAGTGGGTCCATATTCAATAACCTGCCCCAGATACATAAAAGCAGTATAGTCACTAACCCGAGAGGCCTGCTGCATGTTGTGCGTGACAATCAAAACCGTGTAATTACCTCGTAATTTTAAGATAAGCTCTTCCACTCTGGTGGTAGCGATGGGATCCAGGGCGCTGCACGGTTCGTCCATGAGCAGAACCTCGGGTTCGGCTGCAATAGCCCTGGCAATGCACAGGCGTTGCTGCTGACCACCGCTCATGCCCAAAGCATTTTCATCCAGCCGGTCTTTAACCTCATCCCACAGGGCTGCACCTCGCAGGGCTTTTTCGCAGACCTCCCGTAAAACGGCCTTGTTGCGCTCACCATTGATCTGCAATGCATAGGTCACGTTGTCCCGAATGCTCATGGGAAATGGATTGGATTTCTGGAACACCATACCCATGCGTCGCCGCAACTCAATGACATCGATGTTCCTGCTGTACACGCTGTCTTCGCCCAGGTGCATGTTGCCCGAAACACGCACCACATCGATGAGATCATTCATACGGTTGACCGAGCGCAGCAGTGTGCTTTTCCCACAACCGGAAGGTCCTATCAGGGCCGTCACTTTTCCCCGGGCCAGAGGAATATTGATATCAAATAGAGCCTGTTTTTCCCCATACCATAAGTTGAATTTCTCCACCTCGAGGATGGCCTCTTCAGCAAACAATTCCGGGTGGATTTCAGCAGGAACCACTTCCCCTGCCGCAGCCGCTGCCAAACGATCGAACTGTTTCAGATTTTCCATTAGAATTTGGACCCTTCAAATTTTTTCGCCAACCTCATGCGGAACCAGATGGCTGCCGTGTTGAGAAACAAAACAATACTCATCAAAAGCATGGTGGTGGTGAAGACCATGGGCTTGGCCGCTTCGCTGTTCTGACTCTGGAAGCCCAGATCAAAAATGTGGAACCCCAGGTGCATGAAGCTGCGCTCGGGATGCACAAACGGGAATTCGAAATCCAGAGGCAGGTCCGGTGCTAATTTCACGGCTCCCACCAGCATCAGCGGCGCCACTTCCCCCGCACCGCGGGCCATGGCCAGAATGGCGCCGGTCATAATTCCCGGCCAGGCCCGGGGCAAAACCACCCGCTGGATAGTCTGCCATTTGGTGGCCCCGCAGGCAAAGCTGCCTTCGCGCATGGAGGTGGGCACAGCCGACAGCGCTTCTTCGGTGGTGACAATCACCACGGGCAAAGTCAGCAAAGCCAAAGTCAGCGAGGCCCACATGATGCCGCCGGTGCCAAAGGTTGGATTGGGCAACTGGTCGGCAAAGAAAATAGCGTCGATGGAGCCACCCACGAAGTAACTGAAGAACCCCAACCCGAAAACCCCAAAGACAATGCTCGGTACACCCGCCAGATTGTTGATCGCGATACGCACCAGGCTGATCATCAAACCGCCTTCGGCATACTCACGCAAATATAACGCAGCCATCACTCCGAAAGGCACAACCATCAGGGTCATCGCCAAAGTCATAACCACGGTGCCAAACAGGGCCGGCCATACGCCGCCTTCACTGTTGGCTTCCCTGGGCTCGGCCGTCAGAAACTCCACCCATCGGGAAGAATAAACCCTCAGTTTCTGCCACCAGTTTAACTGGTTGGGAGCATACGCGCGGACAATTTCCGTCAGGGCGAGATCTTTCTCTGCCCCATCAGATGTTGCCACTCGAATATAATGATCATCCGGAGCACTTTCATGGTGACCATCATGATTATCCTGGTAAAGCTGCCAGATATTTTCAGCCTCGGTAGCCACCACATCCTGGTCCACCACATACGCTACTGGCTCGCCGTAAAAGCGCCCCCAGGACAACCTTTCAATAACCAAACCCCACCGGGGCACGGACTGGCCATCAGGCTTGATACGAAAATCTTCAATCCAGCGAAAGTGCTCATTGGTCAGTTCGAAATTTCCGGTTCGCACCAGTCGCCGCTGTAAATAACCACCTTCTTTTTCCATCTCCATTTGTGCGGCAAATCTCTCCTGATTGTTCAAGGCAGCCACCATTGAGGACTCAGGCTTGAATACATCATGGCGTGTAACTTCCCCCACCAGAACATCGCCGCCGGTTGTTTCAATGCGCACCAGATGTGCAGGCCAGAACGTTGTCATCCCATTATAAAAAACCAATCCCACCAGGCTCACCACCATCAACAGGGCAATCACCAGACCAGCACTGGATAGCCAGACCAGGGGTTCACCGCGGGCCAACAGGGAAGACGCAGCTCTTGACGGCTTTCTCACAGACGACTCGACTTTCTTCGAAAATGCAGACGTACCAATTCAGCCACGGTGTTGAGAATGAAGGTCATCACAAACAGAGTCAGGGCGGCCAGGAAAAGGGTTCGGTAATGAGTGCTGTGTTGTACGGCTTCAGGCAGCTCCACTGCCAGGTTGGCCGACAGGGTTCGAAAACCGTTGAAAACATTCATGTCCATAATGGGTGTATTTCCGGCAGCCATCAGCACGATCATGGTCTCACCCACGGCCCGGCCCAGACCAATCATTCCAGCCGAGAAAATTCCGCTGACAGCTGGGGGCACCACCACTTTGATGGCCGTTTGCCAGAGGGTGGCGCCCGCGCCCAGGCTGGCAGCGCGCAAATGGTCGGGAACAGCTGAGAGCGCATCTTCAGCAATGCTGTAAATAATGGGGATGACGGCAAACCCCATGGCAAATCCTACGATCAAGGCGTTGCGCTGCACATAGGTGCCCAGCAAACCACCGCGGGGATCCCACCCCGATGAAGACAGCATCCAGGCCAGAAACCAGGACAGGCCCACAGTCAGGGTCGAGATCACGAGCAAGCGGGCCAAATCCAAAAGGCCCAGATGGAAGGAATTCCAGGCCAGACCGCGGCTGCGCAAAACGCCTTCGCCGTAATTGATGTTCAACCATCCCGCCAGCAAACTGCACCCCGGAAGCAAAAGCAGAAACCAGCCGGGAGTGCCTGTGCCCAACCGACCATCGAGCCAGGCCCGCACATCACCCTGGAAAACCAGTTTTTCAAGGATGGGCCCCAACTGCCAGGCAATCATCCCCCCCACCAGCAGCACAACCAGAACGGCCACAGGACGGAAAGGATCCAGCCGGGGCGCCCATATTCGGGGT
>JAOZJV010000533.1 GCA_029935695.1 Candidatus Krumholzibacteriia bacterium
AAGGACAATAGTCCAGAATTGTTTTTCGACATTTTGCAGGTGGGAACCATCGGCACCCTTGGTTATAAATCTTTCGAGAAGTGTTTTGAAGATCCCTGGTCTATCAGATGATAAGTTGCCCGGCTGCTCCTGGTGAGAGCAGCCGGGCATTATAAAAACTGGGGATCATTGGAAACCACCCCAATTGACGAAATTCGACTCTTGGGTTAATTTTTCTTTTGTGCATTTTGAAAGAAACCACAAAGAAAAGAGACTCAGGATGAAAAAAGCTGCCGCTATTCCCCTGAACCTCGAAAAGCCCGTGATCCAGAGATTTGGCGTGGCCATTGCCGTCATTTTGCTGGCAGCGGGAATGCGTTTATGGCCCCTCGGCGCTCTGGAATTGCGCATCCCCTGGGTTACTTTCTACCCCGCTGTTATGGCTTCTGCTCTCTTTGGCGGATTGACCTCCGGCCTGCTCAGCACCCTCCTGACGGTTATTGTCGTCTTGTTCTGGTCCCCTACCGACCTGCCCTTCATCGATGATTCAGGCGATGTGCTTGGCATGATCGTATTTTCAGTGAACGGCACGCTGATCTCCATGATGAGCGGTGCCATGCATCGAGCCAGAAAAAGGGCAAATATCGCCAAAATTCAGGCCGAAGCGGCCAATCAGGCAAAAAGTGTCTTTCTGGCCAACATGAGTCACGAACTGCGCACCCCACTCAACGCCATCCTTGGCTTCACCAATCTGCTGCGAAAAGACCGGTCAACCAGTGCCGATCAGGTAAAGAAACTGACCATTGTGGCCAACAGCGGCGAAAGTCTCTTGAACCTCATCAACAATGTCCTGGATATCTCAAAAATTGAGGCTGGTCATATGGTGCGGGAAGACGAAAACATCAGCCTCAAGCAACTTTTGAATGACGTGCATTCCCTGTTTTCCGTGAAGGTCGGTGAAAAAGATCTCATTCTTCGGTTGGAGATTTCCGAGGACCTTCCCGATCACATCACCGTTGATCCCGGCAAGTTGCGCCAGGTGCTGACAAACCTGGTGGCCAATGCCGTCAAGTATACTGATTCTGGAAAAATCTTCATCCGGGCCAGTGTTCTGGAGAAGGTATCATCCCAACAGGCAATCCTGCGTTTTGAAATTGAAGACCCGGGTGTCGGCATCCCGGATGATAATATTGAAGAAATTTTTTCGCCCTTCGTTCAAGTTGGAGACCAACCAGCCACCGAGGCAGGAACTGGCCTGGGCCTGGCGATTTGCAGCCAATTTATCGAACTGATGGGCGGCAGCATTGGTGTTTCAAGTAATATTACCGAAGGATCGTTGTTCTTTTTCGAGCTGCCGGTTCTCCTTCCTGAGGGAGCCATGAGTTCTCCGGTAGATCAGCTGAACAGGGTGGTTGTTGGCCTGGCTGAAGGTCAACCGCAATACCGCATTCTGATCACTGAAGACAAACTTGAAAACCGGTTGCTTTTGCAAAGCATTTTGGAACCCCTGGGGTTTGAGATTCGTGAAGCCTTCAATGGTGAAGAAGCCGTCAAACAATTCAGGCAGTGGAATCCTCATCTGGTCTGGATGGATATTCGCATGCCGGTGATGGATGGCAAAGAAGCCACCAAGATTATCAAAGCCAGTGAAAATGGTGCCAAAACCAAAGTCCTTGCCCTGACCGCGCATGCCCTTGAAGATGAAAGAATCGAAATTTTGGATGCCGGTTGCGATGAACTCATCCGCAAGCCCTATCGGGACACAGAAATTTATTCGGCTTTGGCCAGACATCTGGGCGTTACTTTTCTCTACGAGGATCTTTCTCCCGGTCCAGCACCTGACACGCCTTGCAAGCTGGACGGTGACCAACTGGCTGAAATCCCCCCCGAGCTGCTTAAGAACCTGCACAAAGCATCCTTGCTGCTGGACCAGTCCGAGTGCCAGCGGACTATCGAATTGATCAGGACCCAGAACCTCGACTTGGGCAAGGAACTCCACTGCCTGGTGGAGGACATGCGCTACGGCGAGATACTGATTGCTTTGGAAAAGGTGATGAGGCAATGATGGATATGCTCACGCCAAAACCAAACGGGCCAATATCCGGAGATATTCTGGTTGTTGAAGATAATGCCGCTTCAATGAAATTGCTGGCTGGCATTCTGATCGAGGCCGGGTACAAAGTAAGACCAGCCCTCGATGGCGAATTGGCCTTGCGCAGTATTGAAGTTAAAAAGCCAGATCTGATTCTGTTGGATTTCCATTTGCCAGGCCAGGACGGTCTCACCATATGCCGGCACCTGAAAAATGATCCAAACACCTGCGACATTCCCATCATTTTCATCAGTTCCATCAGCAGCTCTGAGCTGAAGGTCAAATCTTTGGGAGCCGGGGCCGTCGACTATGTCACCAAGCCCATTGATCCTCCCGAGGTGTTGGCCCGAATTGCCAACCATCTGGAATTGTACCGCATGCAGAAACAGTTGGCAGAGCAGGCCGCCGAGCTTGAAATGCACCGCCAACGCCTGGAAGAGTTGGTCATCGAAAAAACTCATGAGTTAAGATCAAGCGAAGAAAAATTCAGAAACCTGTTCCAGACCAGCATGGACAGCATCATGGTCATGGATGTTGAAAGTGGCAAACTAACCGACGTCAACAAAAGCTGCGAGATCCTCTATGGTTATTCCAGAGAAGAATTTCTGGAATTGGGTATTACCGATATTTCGCGTGACCCGGAAAAATCCAAATTGGCCATCGAATCAACCATCAAGAGTACGCTGACACATATTCCCGAGCGTATTCACAAAAAAAAAGACGGGACTGTTTTTCCGGTTGAGGCCACCACAGGCAAATTCAGCGTCGGTAATAAAAATTTCATGTACGCAATCATTCGGGATATTTCCAGGCGCAGGGAATCTGAAGAAAAAATCCAGGCATCTCTCAGGGAAAAAGAAGTGCTGTTGCGTGAGATTCATCACCGGGTTAAAAACAACATGCAAATCATGGCCAGCCTGCTTCGCCTGCAG
>JAOZJV010000534.1 GCA_029935695.1 Candidatus Krumholzibacteriia bacterium
TGCAAACACCATTTTTTGCGAAGATCGGTCATGAGCAGGAATTATCTGAAAAGAAATTGCGGCCGGATGAAATTGCATCGGCCATCATCGGGGCTTTGGAAATTGATGACCGGGGTTTTATTCCGGAATTTTCGGTCTTCGCCACGAATCCATTTTAAAAAAAAGGGAGTTGAGGAAAATTTGAATTCCTCAACTCCCGATTCTTATCCTGTCTTATTCAAAATACGCCTCGGCCTGTTCCAGTGCGATCCCGTCGTAACAGAATGACGCCACCCCGTCCGGGATGCCATCGCGGCCAATTTGGAAATCCTCATCTGTGGCAGCAAGGTTTTCAGATGTGTAAACATCGAATCCTGTATCCACCCCGCCACCATAAAGGAAAAGGAAGTATCCCACGGGTACTCCGTTTTCGTCCCTCAGGGGATGATACGTGTATCCACCTTCCATGTATTCACCGGGTGGCATTGGACCCAGCATGGGGAAAAACTCCAGATACCCTTCCTCCAGTAGATCCTCCGGAAATTCAGGATAGGCACCGTTGTTATTGGTGGCGTAAAGAGTCATGGCATCATCCAACATACCGATGGCTGCCTGATACTCGGCCAGGGCCGAATCTTCTTCATCCCGCAGGCGTTGTTGTTCAATAATTTCAGGCAACTTGGCCAACACCAGCTGGACCACTCTATAAAGACCGGTGATGACCGGGCCATTGACGACCGTTGTGATTTCCAGACTGTTTGATTTGCTTTTGAAGAGGACTTCCTCTGTTTCAATGTGTTCGAAAAGAACAGAATAAGCTTCCAGCATCAAGGCGGTTTCAAAGTCCTCGTCATCTGCAAAGGCAGCCGTCATACTCATGGCCGACTCCATGTACTGGCCATATTTTGAACCATCCATGGTGACCCATTCAATGCCATCGGGAACCTTCAGATCGCCTTTGCCCGTGGTGAGCATGGTGCGCAGGGAGGCCGGTGCCATGGTGAAGACCAGATAGTCCTTGCTGACAGCCATCGCGCCACCAAAGGGAAACTCCACCAAGTCGAAACCACCGACATCTTCCGGCTCCAGGGAGTCGATCATGAGGGCGATTCCTTCACCAGCTTCTCCGCCCAGCAGAGTGGCAATTTCCAGAATTTTATCCCTCAGGGCAAAGCCATTGGCGCTGCCCAACACCAGGAAATACGGAACGTTGAAGGGAGAAATCTCTTCACCTTCAGGATCTTCAGGAGCTTCCAGAATAAAGAAATCCAATTCTCCTGAAAGCAGAGGCACCAATTCCGCACGGGGCGAGAAGCCGCCAAAATTCAAATCACCAAATTCGTCCAAAGGAAGCTCGCCGAATACTTCGGACATTTCCGGTTTGGCCAGAAAATCCAGCAGGATATCCAGATAGGATTTGAAATTATGAAGGGCCATGAACAGGACCACGTCGTCCTTTTGCACATAACTGTCAAACTTGCATTGCCCGTTGGCCATGGTATAAAGCTGGTAGAGCAAACGGTCCTTCTTATCCGGATCCAGGGTGATGGTCACCTTGCTGGTGGATTGATCTTTTGTCTCCCTGGCCTCCATCTTCATCAGCTGCAGGGCATCAATACCCACCTGCTCCAAAAGCAGATTTAATATGGCCATGCTTTCTTCATCTTCAGCGGCGAGCCCTTCCATCAACAGAGGCAGCAGATCTTCCACCATCATTCCCAGATCGATTTCCATTTTGGTGGTGCTGTCCAGGCGGATGACAGGATCATTTTCCGACACGGCGAGAGCATTGCCGCCCAACCCGAGAATAATCCCGGTCAGCAGAATAATGATGAATCCCAGGCGGATGGTCATGGTGTGTCTCCTCAAATTTAAGGAATCAGTTGCTTGCACCCTCCCAACCTAACGGAAATACACCAGATTCCCAGCCCTAAAACAGGGCCTTTTATTCCCGTTCTCTGGAAACTTCCCTGCTCGGGTCTTTTTTTGCATCAGTAACTATCTGTAGAAATTAAACCCGAGTTATCGGGCTAAACGCACGATTTTTAAGTGCCTTAGTTACCAATGAATTGCGTTTTTCAAAGGAAAGACAAATGAAACAATCTCTGATGATTCTCATGATGACCTTGATCGCAGCCCTGGTTTTTGCGGCAGATGTTCCCCAACAAATATCCAGTTCAGACCGAGTGGTTGAACCGGTGATGGATGCCCCAAATCTGGCCGCAGGCCATCTTCAGTCCAACTCTGCCATCGCCAAAAGCCAATCTCCGTTTCAGAAGAAGATCGACAGCCTGATGGAAGAGGAAAAGCAAGCCATCGAAGCCCTGGAATTTGATTTTGCCAATGCTCCAACCGAAGCAGCAGCCCTGCAGGTTCTGAAACAAATCGAACAAACAAAACTGAACACCGAGCTGTCTCTCATGGAATTCCAGAAAATCGAGGCCCAGAAACAGGGCAACACTGAATTGGTTGCAAAAATCGAAGCCTGCATGGAACAAACAAGGTCGCCCCGACCTGCAGGAGTTCCTCAGAATCGTTCCACACCATCAGAGCGATAGAGGAAAACAATGAAAAAAGGCACCAGCTTACTCCTCACAGGCCTTCTGTTTCTGATGATTTCAGCCACAGCCCAGGCAAACGTCAGCCCACCCATTAGAATTTCCCTGGACAGTCCCACCGCAGGAGCAAAGTCCGGCAAAACCTATGCCGGAAAACTCAGCATCGAGTCGGTGGAAGGGGTGGTTGTTTCTGATCTGAAATTGTCCGGCGAAGGGTGGTCCATCAAATCTTTTGCCACCAGCGGCGACTTGAAATATTCACGGGCCGACCAAATTCTTATCCCCTTTGAAATTCAGAACACCGATACGACTCGCCCCCTGGTTTTCAGCTGCCTGATCAACGGAAAGCCGTACACCAAACATCTGGATATTTCGAATCATTCCTTCCCCCCCAGTCACCAGGCGCGCAGCACCAAAAAACTGCCGGAGTACCTGGAAAACTCGCTGCGACAAAATCCTCTC
>JAOZJV010000052.1 GCA_029935695.1 Candidatus Krumholzibacteriia bacterium
GGTCACAAGTTGTGCTTCGTAAAGGTTCTGCGTTGCGGTCAGTGTGTCCGCCGCTGAAAGCCCGTGCTGTTTGTTGATCTCACGCTGCAGCGTTGTCAGATCAAACAACTGCGGCGGCTGCTCCTTTTTCTTTTTGGCGACGATGTTGGCGATTTCAAAATCGTGGTCTACAGTTTTTTCCAACAGGGTTTGAGCCCGCTTGGGGTTTTCACTGCGCTTGCCGCTGTATTTGAACACGGCTTCACGGTAGGTGGTTCTCAATTCCCAGAAGGGCTGGGGGCGGAATTGGTCAATGATGTCATCCCGTTCCACGATCATCGCCAGCACAGGTGTCTGGACCCGACCAATGGTCCACAGCACACGGTCGCCGCCCCCGCCTATGCGGCCATGCCGGACAGTGTAGTAACGGGTGGAGTTGAGCCCCACAATCCAGTCCGACTCGCTGCGGCAACGGGCAGCTGCATAAAGCGGATCGAACTCGTGACCGTCGCGCAGTTCCTTGAAAGCAGTCAGGATTGCCTCGGGAGTCAGAGAGTTGAGCCAGAGGCGCCGGATGGGTTTGTCTTCGCACCCACTGAGCGTCAGAATGTAGCGGAAGATAAGTTCGCCCTCACGCCCGGCATCTGTGGCGCAGATAATTTCTTCAGCCTGCTGACAAAGATTCTTGATGATCTCAAACTGTTCTTTAACACCGCGGTTGGAAATCAGTTTGAGTTTAAATTCTTCGGGTATGAAAGGGAGAGTTTCAAGGGCCCAGCGTTTGAGGGTCGGACTGTAGTCACTGGGTTCCTGCAGCGACACCAGATGCCCGAACGCCCAGGTGACAGCCACACCCCGGCCTTCAAGGTGGCCTTTTTTCTTGGATGTTATCTTGAGGACTTTGGCTATGTCGCGAGCCACGGAGGGCTTTTCTGCTATAATAACTTTCATCAGGAAAATATCTCACAATGATCGAAAAACTGCAATGATCCTGACAGTTAATCGTCTACTATTCAGAAGCGTGAACTTTGATGAAGGGACGAAGTGATCATGACACCTGATGTGGATCTTGTAGCTGACTACCTGGCGGGTGATCGGAATGCGGGTGCAGACCTCATTCAGAGGCACGCCAGTGCTGTATATGCCGCTTGCCTTGGCATTTTGGCAGATCCGGATCAGGCCCAGGATGCCGCCCAGGAAACCCTGCTCAAGGGCATGAAAAAACTGGGGACATTGCAGGATGGTTCACTTTTCCGGAGCTGGATCATCTCCATCGCCTACAATCTGTGCCGTGATTCCCGGAGACAGGCCACTCGTCGAAAAGAATTGCTGGACCAGCATTTGGGGTTGTCTGCGGTGGCGACGGTTAATGCACATGAGATGGCGGTCCCGGGACTGGGCACAGGGATAGCAGCCCAGGAAGCCTCTGATGGTCCTGACCTTCGGTTAGCCATGGCTCGGCTTCCGGAAAAATATCGAATTCCACTTCTATTATTCTATTTCGATGGTCTCAACACGGCTTCTGTTGCTGAGGCTCTGGAAATAAGCCCGACCGGGGCCGCAACTCGCCTTTGCCGAGCCCGTCGTGCTTTAAGAGCGATTCTGGAGGTGGGTCATGACTGAAAAGAAACCCGATTGTGAAACAACCAGGGATATGATGGGGATCCTGCTCACATCTGATATTTCGGTGCCGGATCTGGCTGCGGCCCGCGAGCACCTTGAGCACTGTCATGATTGCCGAAAATACCTGGAGAAGATACAGGAAGATGATCTTCAACTTCAGGATTTCGCGGCATCTCATGAGAGCCGAGTGTCGGAGCTTGTTCTGCAGGTAACAAATAAATTGCCATCTGTAGATGATTCAACCGCCCTCAAAAATAAAAACTGGTATCAAATGACCAGCACCCGGAGTCTTGCTGCCGTCGCCGCCGTTGTTGTTTTTCTGGTGTTTTTCCTCCAGGGGACCAACCCGTCTTTCGACGCCTGGGCCGAGGTTCTTGAAACAGTGCGCAATGCCACCACCTCGCAATTCAGACTCCGTAACATGGATGGCGGCAGTGTCGAATCCCGCCAGGCTTTCAGCGAAGACGGAACTTCCCATCGTACTTATGAAGACGGCCGGTTGGTCGAGGCCCTGTTTGTGGATTTCAACAAGGGTGAAATGGTTTATCTGGCTTATCCACTGAAGATGGCCGTGCGCATGAAACTCTCTGAAGCAATGGTGCAGGATAACCGGGAGCATGACCCGGCTGAAACTTTCAACTTCCTTCAGGAATATGAATACGAAAAGCTGGGCGACCGAAGAATCGATGGTGAGAAAGCCGTTGGGGTTCGTATCACTGATGCGCGTTTTCTGGCCGAACACATGGAACGGGCCCAGTTGGAATTGTGGGTGGACCCGGAAACCAAATTGCCCCTCAGGTTTGACGTGGAGGGTGAAATTGATGGCGGCCGTAAAACCAAACATATTCGTTTTCATGATTTCCGTTGGAACGAACCGCTGCCTGCAGATGAGTTCCGCCCGGATATTCCCAAAAATTTCGACCTTCATGAGGGTATGGAATTGGCAGTTGATGAAGAGCACTGCATTGAGGCATTGCGGCTGTTTTCAAAAATCGTCGGGCATTATCCCTCCACGTTGGCCTACGAAACACTCAAGGTTGAGCTTTGGGACAGTTCCGGCGCAAGGAAAGAAGATGTGGGCACCATGGTTGCGAGAATGTTCCAGATTCGCCTGGCCAGTACTTTCTTCGGCGACCTGGTGCATGATGAAAAAGAAGTGGTCTACTTTGGTCATTCAGTACGGTGTAACGATGCGGCAAGTGTGTTGATGCGGTGGAAAATCGGTGATGATCAATACCGCGTGGTTTGGGGTGATCTTCAGGTATCAACCGTTACGGGCGCGCAGTTGTTGCAATTGGAAAGTCAGTAAAGAAAACCATAATTTTACGATTCACCACCGACAGAGTATAATTGTTCTGTCGTGGTGTTTGTTTGACGCAAAGGTGGGATCGTGGCCAGCAAGGGCGGGAAAAAACCAAAATCACCCAAAAAAGCGAGTTCTGTCCGCCGGGGAAAGCACCGTTCCATTCGGCACGAGGCCTTTGAAGAGCGCCCAGAGGACCGCCGGCCACAGCGTCACCCGGAGGAACCCCCGAAAATCCATCTGCGCATGATTTCCGCAGATGATGCCCTGGGTCGGTTAAGTGCACAGCTGCCTGCCTATTCCCGGCAAGGGATCAAGGAGATTCTGGTTGTGCACGGCAAAGGCCAGAATTCCATCAGGGGTATTTCGGTTTTGGGCCCTTTGGTGCGACAGTGGTGTGATGACAACCCGACTCTGGTTAAAAGTTGGCGTGAGGCTCCCAGCTACTGGGGAGGGTCGGGCGCAATTGTTATAATTTTAAACTGATTTTTTTGGGAGTTTTTATGGCTATCGATAAAATGAAAAACACCATGAACAAAGTTTGGCCCAACCCGGGTTTTCTAAGTGGACGGACGGCTTTGGTCACTGGCGGGGCTCGACGCCTGGGACGGCACCTGGCCAAAGCTTTGGCCGAGCAGGGTGCAGATATTGTTTTGCATTATTCAGGATCTGAATTTGAAGCCAGCGCCACTTGCAGTGAATTAGAAAATCGTGGGGCTAAAGTTGTTCTGCTGCAAACAGATTTGGAAGATGCTTTTCTGGCTGAAGATCTTATTTACCGGGCTTCTGATGCTCTGGAAAAACCTGTGGATATTCTGATCAACAACGCTGCCATGTTTGGGCCTGGAAGTGCTCATGAAACCGATGACCAGTTATGGAACGAATACCATCATGTGAATTTGCGGGCACCTTTCCTTCTGGCCCGTGGCATGGCTGATACCCTGGCTGATGACAGTCGTGGCGATGTGATCAATTTGAATGATTTTCGAGCCTTGCGGCCCTGCGCTGATAATTTTGCCTACACCATGAGCAAGTGGGGATTGCATGGGTTGACACGCAATCTGGCGTTGGCTCTGGCCCCAAAAGTGCGGGTTAATGAATTGGCTCTCGGGGCGGTCATGCCGCCAAACCCGGGTGATGGACAATACAATCACACCACCAGGGAAGAAATTCCCATCGGACGTTTTGTGACTCCCCGGGAAGTCTGCACGGCTATGCTGTTTTTATTGGCCAACGAATCGATGACCGGTGAGACCCTGAACCTGGATGGCGGGCAGAATCTCACCGGATAAAGCTCAGTCTTAACGATAGTCTTCCGGCTCAGGATAAAGTTCATCCCACCATCCGGCCCGGTCTTTCAGATGCCGGGCAAAAAATGCCAGAATAGTATCATTCCAGACAATGCGTTGTTCATGATTCAGAATGTGATGATCCTGACCCTGGATCTGCACATATTCAACTTCCCGGCCCAGAATTTTCAAGGCCGTGAACAGCTGGTCGCTCTCTCCAACAGGCACATTGATGTCAGAATCTCCATGCACCAGAAGCAGCGGTGTGTTGATTTTGTCGGCATGGAAAAGGGAACTCTGCTCCACATACAGCTCACGATCTTTCCACGGATAACTGTTGGCTAACGCGCGGGTACCATAGGCGTATCCCCACATGCCTTCTCCCCAGTAACTGGAGATGCTGGAGATACCCGCATGGCTGATGGCCGCGGCAAAAAGATCAGTTTGAGTGATGATGTATTCGGTCAGAAACCCGCCATAGGAAGCGCCCATGCAACCCACGCGATCGGCCATGGCGAAATCGTGGGCGGCCAGGAAGGCCCTGGTGCCGTCAATGACTTCGCCGGCGGTGATGATGCCCCAGTCATTCACGTGACGGGCGGCCATTTTCTGACCGTATCCGGTGGCTCCGCTGGGGTTGGGCACGTACACCACATAACCCTGACCGGCCCACACATTTTTGGGATAGCGCCCGCCGAAGTCCCGGGTGATGGGACTGGTTCCGCCGTAGTAATAAACAATCAGGGGATATTTTTTGGCGGGGTCAAAGTCGGCAGGGTAATAAACCATGCCGTCCAGTTTCTCGCCGTTGGGCAGATCCGCGGCCCAGGTTTCCACCTTGCCGAAAACAATACTTTCACCGTCATACTGAGCCTCGCCGGGATCGAAAGTCTTTTTGACGGAGTTCTTTTTCAGGTCAATAACCTGGACGGTGTTCGGGTGGGTGGCGCTGGTGCCCCGGGCCACAGCCAGGTGTCCCTCGTCGGGTATTGAAATCTGATCCGTGCTTTCGACACCGGTCTCCACTTTTTCCCAACGATCTTTTTTGGGATCGTACCGATAAATGTTGTTGTACTGGGTGTCGGTGCAGCGAGTGTAGATTTTACCATCGGCAACAGACCATTTGGTCCAGCCCACATCAGGAATAAAATCGATGCTGATGGGACGGGGTTTCAGGTCGTCCAGATCCATGAGGTAAACCTGTCCGCCGTAATCGTTGGCCTGCACGCCGTCGGGCAGGTTGCGCCCCATTCCATCGAAGGCTGATGGTGATCCTGTCAGGCACAGGGTTTTTCCATCGGGGCTGAAGTGGGCGCCGCCGATCCAGGGGTCATTCAACAGTTCTTTCACCGTCAGGGTTGCCAAATCCATCATCCACAGTTTGGAAATGCGGAAAGGACGGTTGGTCCAGTCATTTTCACTGGTGAAGAAAATGAGGCTTTTGCTGTCTGGTGAAATTTCCCAGCCACCCGCGTCAAGGGGGCCTGCGGTCAGTTGCCGCTCAAGGCCACCGGCGGGGAAGGCCTGCATCAGGTGCGAACGGTCACGCCACCAACTCTGGCGATCGGCAGGATGGGCCACGTGTTTGACTTTGCGTTTGTCCTCGTCCGGGGAGCGCTGAATTTCGTAGATGATGGAGGCGCCATCGGGAGCCCACTGCCAGCTGCCGAGATCCGCTACATGCTCCAGTACGGCACGGGTTTCGCCACTTTCCAGATTGAAAAGCCATACGGTGGAGCGATCGTCGTGGCTGGTTTCCCAGGTCAGAGCTGTCTCTTTGCCTGTTCCGGGATACCAACTCACGCTGGAGGGTGAACCCATACCACGCAGGTAACGCTCTACTTTCAAATCTTTGGTGCGGCGAATTTCCAGCCAGTTTTCCCGGGTTGTTCCATCACGGAATTCGCTGAGTTTCAACACGGTGAAACGGCCATCAGGGGAGACGGCCACCCGGCCCACCCGGGGCGCTTCCAAAATGGTCTGAATGGTCACCGAGTGGGAGGGATCCGTGCTGGCGAAAAGTTGAGCATCTTCGGCGGCTTCAATGCTCAACGAAAAATCAGCTGCTTCTTCACTGGCGGAATCCAGCAGAATCCGGATAGCCACCCGGTGCTTGCCAATGGGCAACTTCAAATCGGCGGTGCGCAGGCCATCATCATCCTTTTCGCCCAGGGTGATTTTTTCATCGCCCAGATTGATGACCATGGGCAGGGCGCAATTGATGCTGAGAGTGGCCTTTTGCCAGCGGTCACTTTCGGCATAGAAAACCAGGTATTGCACCGCGGCACCGGAATCCGGTTTGTTCAATTCGAAGCTGCCGTCGGTGCCCTTCAGGGCATTCCAGCCTTCTGCATCGGCCATGGGCCAATTAGGACCCGGCAGGGTGGGTAAATTCTTGAACAGCTTTTCCATATCGGTCCCGGCAAGTGCCTCATCATGAAAAACCGGCAATTGGAGCTGAAATATTTCTGTCGTCAGCACTTCCTGTACGGGGCCGGGTTCGGCCACGGCCGCCGATCCCAGCAGCAAAATGAAAGAAACAAGGCAGAGGACGACAGTTTTCAACACCGAGACAGAAGCTTGGGTTTGGCTTGGCATGGCAACTCCAACGTTGGGATGTGGTCAAAGAAATTTACTGGTTTACAATAGGACAGACGGCCGACAAAGGAAACCTGTGATCAATCGTTGATTTTCAGGGAAGGAAAGGGCATTCTTCCATGACTATGGACATCGCCCGCAAATTCAAGCGCAGCTGGTTGTTCCTGCTGCGCCTTCAACGAGAAATGGCATACGATGATGCCATGGGCATGGCTGCGCAAATTGCCTTCTATGCCATGCTGGGTCTGTTCCCCTTCATGATTTTCCTTCTCAGCTTTATCAGCACGTTTCCCCTGGGGGAAAAGTTGCAACCTCTTTTGCTGACTGCCCTGGAAGACCAGATGCCGGTGGAGGCCGCTCACTATGTGACAAACATTGTCATGGAGCTGATACCCCAAAGCAACCAGGGACTGTTGAGTTTTGGTTTGCTGGCAGGTCTTTGGGGTGCGTCCATGGCTGTTGGTGCTTTGATCACCACCATTAACCGGGCCTACAACATTCGGCCCCGCCGGAATATCGTCACCCAAAAATTTCTGGCCATTGGGCTGACCCTGGGTTTGAGCGGGGTCTGGCTGCTGGCTATGACCATCATTCTGGTGGGTCCTCAAATAACCCAGCTGGTTTTGGAATGGATGGGTATTGTCAGCGAAACCAACACCTTCTGGACCAGTTTGCGTCTGCCCATGGCTTTTCTGCTGAATTTGATCGCCCTTTCGGTTTTGTACTATGTGGCCCCCGAGGCCAAACAGCGATTCCGCTGGATACTGCCAGGTGCTTTCACCTCCACCCTGTTGTGGTTGCTGGCATCGTCGGCCTTCCGCGTCTTTTTGCGTAATTTTGGCCACTACAACAAAACCTACGGGTCTTTGGCCACTGTGGTCATTCTGATGATCTGGCTCTGGATTTCCGGCCTTCTGTTCCTGCTGGGAGCCGAAATCAATTCCCTGATGAAACGTATGGAAGAGGACGATCCTCCCGAGAGAGTACGCCTTCTTCGCTAACCTGCTGAAATTACAATCAATGGAGGAAATATTATGAAGATGACGGCAACCTGGACCGGTGGCATGCGTTTTGTTTATGCGTCGGGAACCGGCCATGCCCTGGTGACCGACGCTCCACAGGAAAATGGGGGCGGAGGCACCGCTTCCACACCCATGGAACTCCTCATTCTGGGGTTGATTGGGTGCACGGGGGTCGATGTGACCAGTATCCTGATCAAAATGAAGGAACCAATTGAAGGTCTCACTGTTACGGCCGAATCAGAGCGGGCTGAAACGCATCCCAAGGTTTTCACTAAAATCCACTTAAAATATCACGTTAAGGGCGCAGTAAACATCAAAAAACTCGAGAGAGCCATCAAACTCAGCGAGAATACTTACTGCTCGGCATCGGCTATGCTCGGAAAAACTGCTGAAATAACCAACGAATATTTGATCGAAAAGGCATAATTATCATCCGACTCTATTGAAAAAAAGACAATACTATGATACACTAATCTTTAATGGCGCAAAATGTGTCCAATTACAGTTGAGCAGCAGGTCGCCCCCGCACCCCAGCTTAGCTAGCCCAAACCCACATACACGGGAGTTTTTTAATGCGTAGCTCATACGCCCTTGTGCTCTGCCTCATGGTCCTGGCCATTGGCCTGATTGCGCCCAATACTACTTTGGCCGCAACAATCCACCCCGACCTTGAGGCAGCCATGGCCGATAAAGGTGAGGACCTGATCCCGGTTCTCATGATTTATGACAATCCCAATAATGTGGATGATTTGGTCATGGAACTGAATCGCCTTTCTCCCAAGAAGCGGCGCAGGAGCGTCATTGAGGCTTTGAAGAAGAAAAATCGCAAGGCCCAGAGCAATGCGTTTATCATTCTGGATGATCCCGATCATCAACCCGAGATCGCCAATGTGACTCAGCTGTATTTTGCTGGCGCTATCATGTTCAACGCCTCGTCCAGCGTGGTTGAAACTCTTGGTGGACTGGATGACAATGCCACCCTGTATCTCGACAAGAGCTTCGATTTGACCACCGCCACTTCCCGTGGTGCCACCGGTGACGCTGTTCCCGCAGATAAGGGATCACTTACGGTGAACGCCTGGAGCATCGATTACATTAACGCTCCTCAGGTCTGGAACGATTTGGGCTTCACTGGTGCCGGCGTTCTTGTGGGGCACATCGATTCCGGTATCGACCTGGATCACCCCGATCTTACTCACCAACTTTGGGTCAACGTGGATGAAATTCCCGGTAACGGCATTGATGATGATGGCAATGGCTTCATTGACGATATCCATGGCTGGGACTTTGGCGACAACGACAACAATCCCAATGATGATGGCTCCGGCGCGGGTCATGGAACCCACACAGCCGGCACTGTTGCCGGTGATGGCACCGCAGGCACCCGCACGGGTGTGGCTCCTGGTGCAAAACTGATGGCTTGTAAAGCTTTTGATCATAATGGTGACGGTACTCTGGGTATGATTTGGGCTGCCGAGCAGTACTGTGTTGAAAATGGTGCCCGCATCATGACCATGTCGCTGGGCGTTCCTGGTGAACTTCCTGTTACTTACATGCGGAACGAGCGGGTCAACTTCAACAACATCCGGGATGCCGGTGTGCTGATGTTCAACTCTGCCGGTAACGATCATTATAACTACAATCCGCCCATCGAATGTGGCCTGACTGCTCGCATTCCGGCACCCTGGAACGCCCTGGACACCACTCCTGGAAATTTGAGTGGTGTGGTCACTGTTGGTGGCACCGGATACCAGAGCGATGCCATGTATGGTGCCTCTTCCCGCGGCCCTGTAAAATGGGATGATGTGGATCCTTTCAACGACTGGCCCTACGGTCCTGGCGATGGCCTGCTCAAGCCTGATGTATCGGCTCCCGGATCCTATGTCAACTCAACCACCGTCGGTGGCGGATACAGTGGCAACTCCTGGAGTGGAACCTCCATGGCTTGTCCTCACGCAGCCGGCGTGGCTGCCCTTATGCTGGAAAAGAACCCCAGCCTTTCTCCTGCCGGTATTGATTCCCTAATGGAGCTTAACTCCATCGACCTGGGTTCTGGTGGCAAGGATAACGATTACGGATCCGGCCGCATCGATGCCTATGACATCGTGATGGCTACGCCCACAACCATATCCCCAGATGTGGTTCAGTCCGGCCTGCTGCCTAATCCTTCCGGAGATGGCGTCCTGAATCCGGGCGAAGTCAGTGAACTTATTTTTGAGTTGAAGAATGTCAGCCAGGTTGTGGATGCACAGGGTGTTTCGGCCCATCTGGCAGTGGTTGCCAACCCCCACGTGACAGTTCTTGATGGCAGTTCTGACTATGCCAATATTCCCATGAATGGTGGAACAGCCACCAACGCAGCTGATCCTTTCACTCTGAATGTATCAGCGGATGCACCTCAGGGTTATAAATTCACCATGCTTCTGACGGTGACCAGCGGGACCTACTACGAGCGGACCTTCGAAACCCAATGGTACGTGGGATTGCCTGACTGGCGCACCCACAACATCGGCGATGTGTACTTGACAGTGACAGACCAGGGTATCATCGGCTACATGGACCAAAATGGCTCCGATGGTAACGGCATGGGTTATCTTGATGGTGGCAGTGGCCTGTTCCTTGGCTCATTCTGGGCTGGAACCGGCGCCGATTATATCTGTAACCGGGATTTCGGCGGCAACGGTTCCGAAACCTACGAGTGGGAAGTTTCAGAGGATCCCAATGGCCGGGTGGCTGATCTTGGCGCAGCTTCCAGTGACCAGACCTTCAAGGCCATCTTCACGGATTCAGGCCATGCTTCGCCCATGCCTCTGACTGTGGAACAGACCAGTTATGCCTTCAGTGGTATTGATGAAAATGAATTCGTTATTCTGGAATACAAAATGATCAATGAGAGCAGCTCGGCTGTGAGCTCATTGTACAATGGCGTATTCTGCGATTTCGACATCAACGATTCCAGCGCCAACCGTGGTGCCACGGATGACTCCCGGAACCTGACCTACATGTTCACCGCCGGTGGTCCCTACTTTGGTATTGCCCTCATTGGCGAAGGCAACTCGGCCCAGAACCTCTCACTGATCAGCAACCCTGATTATGTGTATCCCAACAGCGCCATCGATGACGGCATCAAAATTCGTCACCTGCGCGGCCTGATCAGCCTGCCGGTTGCTTCCAGTGCCGATGACTGGTCCGCCGTCACCAGCAGTGTGGTCAGCCTGGATGCCAATGGTGGAACGGGTACCAAAACCTACGCTCTGGTTTATGGAGCCACGTTGGAAGAACTGCAGGCCAACACCGATGCAGCCAACGCAGCCCTCAACCCGACGACCCCTGTTTCCAATGAGACTCCGGTCAAGCTGTTCAAGCTTGCTCAGAATCATCCCAACCCCTTCAACCCCATCACCGACATCAAGTACTCCGTGGCCATCGATGGTCATGTGGAACTGGGTGTGTATGACCTGAGCGGTCGCAAGATCCGCACTCTGGTCAGTGAGTCTCGGGTTGCCGGTCAGCACACTGTGACCTGGGATGGTACTGATGATGCTGGTAACAGTGCTCCTTCTGGTATGTACTTTTATAAGTATGTTTCCGGGGGGGAGACTACTGCTCGGAAGATGACGTTGGTTAAATAGCGCGTCATCGGTAGTGGTATAGATACAAAGCGGCCCGGCAGGT
>JAOZJV010000053.1 GCA_029935695.1 Candidatus Krumholzibacteriia bacterium
ACCACCGATCTGGGTCAAGAGTTGAACAAGACTTTCGAGGAAGATGATTTGCGGCATCTGGAGCAGGAGTTGGCCGTGTGTTTTTCAGAAGTTTTTCAATTGGAAATCAACCAAGCGGAAGCTCTAAAATAAACTGCCCCGACGACTCCGCTGACCATCACCATCCACGAAGAGTCGCCAGGGCATTTTCTCGTCATCCGTCTATCAGAACACCAGGGACGTTCCCATGGCAAAGGCCAGGCCCTTGGTCTGATTGGGATCCAGTTCACCTCGGGAAACGGCTGCCAGATCAACCCGCCAGTAACCCAGTTTCAAGCCCAGTCCCGCGCTGGCACCGGTGCCGGCCACGCCGCCCACACTCAATCCGACCCGGGGCTGGATGATGCCAGTCAACCACCATTCGGTGCCCACATGAAAGCGGGGAGTGGTGCTGGTGACGCCACGGTCTTCAAATCCCTGGACGTAGTCGAAAGCCACATCGAAGGCACCAAACCGGTTGGCTGCTCCGAAGCGCAACTGCTGGGGCAAAGAGGTTGAATAGCTGTCGGCGACGTAAGTGGTGTCCGTTCGGGTCACCGCATTATCCAAATCGTCGTTCAGGGCATTGATACCGGAAGCATCCACCCTGTACTCGTTCAATTCGACGTTGCTGTCCCAGGTCACTGTGGTGTAGAGGTTTTCCATGGACATCCCCAGATTCCACCCGCCGGCAGTCTGGTAAGCCAGTCCCAGATCCACGCCGTAACCCTGGCCGCCATCACTGGTGACAGTCGAGACATAGGCCTCGCCAGAGATTTCATCCATGGTTGTGTTCAGGCTGCCGTACGCATCCTGCACGTGCATTTCGTAAGCTCCATAAAGGTACTTGGCACTGACGCCAACACTCAGTTTGCTCTGCTCGCCGGACATGATCACTCCACCATAGGACAAGGCTGCCGAACCCATGGCGTAGCCTTCTCCGCTGGTGTTGCTGAAGTCTACTGTTTCGTCCAGTTCATTGCCGAAAAGCACCAGGTCAAAGTAGTCTTTGTCCAGGTTACCGGAACCGTTGCCGAGGGCATTGAACGACAGGGCAAAGTTACCACTCTGCAGACCGAACACCGAGGCACTGACGTTGGCGTCCATTTGAAAGCCCGCGTCGGGAATATCATTGAGCAACTTGTCCTTGGCTTCAGTGTCCAGGTAAGTGCCAGTGATTTCATTGTAACGATCGAGGCTGAGGGAGTTGTTGTGCACGTCCACCGCCGCGGCCGCCAGGCCCACGGTGAATCCCTCGCTGAAGGCCAGATTGGCCGGGTTGTAGTTGACGGCATCGAGGCCCCGGGCAGTGGCCACGCCGGTGCCGCCCATGCCCCATGATCTGACCGATACCTGGGCAAAAGCTGCTTCGGGAATCAACATTCCCACCAGGGCCAGGCTTGTGGCTGCGATGACGATGGCTGCCGTGGCTTTGCTCCGGCCGTGCCTCATGCTGGTTAAATTTCTGTTTTCCATGACTCTATCCTTCCTGACTTCCGCACTGCCGTTTGGCATTCTGCAGAAGGTGAAATTCCTACCACTGGTCATTGACGTTGATGTCCATCTCGATGGCACCGCGCACTTCCAGATAATCCGTGGACATCATGCGCACGATGTTGCCTTCGCTCGAAGGCAGGCGCACTTCAATCAGTGTGTGCAGATTTGGCTGTGAGAAGATCAGGGCATCGGCGGCAGACAGGTCCACCGTCGGCATGCTGATCACTGATTGAGTGACGATGTGCGTGATGGGGTCCACCAGCGCCGCGCTGACCACCAGGGGCCCGATTTCCAGCAGGGGCACGGTGGCCAGAGTGCTGGTGTCGGTGCCGGCTTTGATGAACAGTTCCACCGCCAGGGGCATGTGGTTCAGAATTTCCGTTTGGATATAAGCTCCACGGACGTGATCGCTGATCATGTCTCGCATGTCCTGGTCCAGATCCAAAGCGGCTGGATCGCCATCCAGGGTGGTGCCGTTGATGATCACTTCCACCGGTGCGTTGATGTCCCAGGAGATGACGGCAAAATCATCTGCGTGAACCGTGCCCACCACACCATCTCCGCCCACCACGACATCGCCGGCCAGGCTGATGCTCACGGGCAGGTTGTTCAGGAAATCGACGATGGAGCTGTTGGTCTGGTCCAGAACAATATCCGTGACGGTGGCCCTGGACTGAGCGGCCATAATTTGTTCCGTCACAGCCATGGACACAGAGTTACCAGCAGCGGATGTTCCTTCGAGGGTGAGATCCAGATCTGCAGGTAATCCGGCCGAGTTTGTCACATGCATGACCATGCTGGCGGCCACCAGTTCCAGGCCATCCATTTCATCGGGCAAATCGATGCTCTCGGTGATGGGATCGATGGGCACTGTGTAATTGGGTACAAGGCCGGTCACACTGCTGAAAGCAATGGTTCCGCCCATGAGTTCGGCAGTCAAGCCATCGGTGGCGGACAAAACAACACTGCTGCCACTGCTGCCAGGGGTGGCGATATCCACGTCGGCCACCAGGCTGGTGATCGGTGCACCCGAAGACGAGAGAATGTAGCCACTGAAGTCAACGGTGCGGCTTTGGTTTTGCCCGGCCGCAAGGTCGAAGACCACACTCAGAGGCTGGTTGCCCAAATCTCTCAATTCCTGCCAGGTCATCACCGCTTGGCAAGGCACGGGCATGTCATTGCTGACATCCAGAATCACAGATCCGCTGCTGATGATCGCGTGTTCCAATTCATAATCGGCAGGAAGTTCGGTGTCGAAGCTGGTCTGGAAAGTTTGAGCACCCACTACGGCTTCGGCAGTGGAGACGACCATGTCGCTGAACTGGGCTTCGATTTCGATGCTGTCGGTGCCGTTGACTGTGACAACTCCGCCACTGCTGCCAGGTGATCCACCCAGCATGCGAACCTGGACGCCGCCAGGCAAGGTCACGCCCGCAAGATCAACGGTTTGCTCTGATGTGCCACCGGCGGCAACTTCAGGAAAGAGAAATGTTGCCACGATGGCAGCTGTTGCCGGGTTTTCCAGAGTAATGATCAGTTGGTCGGGGCCCGAATCCGCGCTCACGGGCACGGGCAGTCCATTGACCAGGGTCAGGGTGATGGACCCGCTCGTCAGGGTGGCGCTGTCCACATCGGGAATATCCTGGGATGCACTCAGGACGTCGATGGGGAAAGCCGGCACCACGGTCAGCAAGTTGGTCACCCCGTCGGCGGGTGCCCAGATTTGACCCAACTCAAAAGAGTAGTTCATGGGGTCCAGGGCTTCGAGGCTGAAATTGCCCAAACCCTGTTGGATAGTTTGAGAGCTGATATCGGCGGCCAGTTCGAAATCGAACGCCATGGTATCAGGGTCACCATCGATAAAGAAACTCAAGCCTCCGTCGTCCCCAATAACCAGAAAGTCCTCGTCCTCGATCACTTCGAGCAGATCAATGCGCTCTACGCCCAGGGGAATGGTCAGGGCGGTGTCGAAGGTGGGCATTTCCGGTTTGTTGATTTCACAGCCGCCAAATGTGGCAAAAGCTGCCAGCAGAGCCAGAATGACGATGAATGGGTGCCGCATTTGTCGTCTCTGGGCTTTTGAGTTGGAGGTTGTCATGTCGGTCCTCTCGAAATGGATGGTCACGAAACCGACAGATCGGTCGCATGTGGTGATGCCCTTCCAGTGAAAGAACTGTTCCGCCGTTGGGGATATCTTTAGGAAGAAACTGGGGGTAAGCATGAGGAACAATGAGGAACAATAGAGAACAGGGGGGAATCCTGAAAATCCATGAACCCTGTTGAGAAAGAAGGAGAAATATGCAAGGAGCAAGATGGGCCTTGTAAAATGCACGATGGTCCGCGCCAAAAAATGTTGACGGTAGAGGCGAAAACTCCCTAATATCAGACCACCTCAACCCGTCCAAAGGTGCCGCATGTTGATTTGGCTTGGCCAACGCATTCTATCCTCCCTGCTCCTGGTATTTCTGCTGATCACGGCAGTCTTTTTTGTGGTCCGTCTGGCCCCGGGCGATCCCCTGGACCTGATGATGGTCGAAGGCTTCTCGGCCGAAGAGCGGGAATCCGTCAGTCAGCAATATGGATTGGACCAAAGTTTACCCAGGCAATATTTGAGGTGGGTGTCGGATCTTGTCAGGGGTGATGTGGGGGTGAGTCTTTCACAGCACCAGTCTGTGGCCACCATCATCAGTGAAACCCTTCCGGTGACTCTTTTGCTGACCATCAGCGCCTATACTTTGCAATTGCTGTTGGCCATCTTTGCCGCGGTTATCATGAGCACGAAACGCGGCAGTCTGGGCGATGGCCTGATCCAAACCACAGGCTTGTTTTTTTATTCCGTGCCGGCTTTTTGGTTGGGTTTGATCTTTATCATGATTTTCAGTGGGGCCCTGGGTTGGTTGCCCACCGGTGGCATGCATGCCGCCGATGCAGCTTTCATGTCCCCGGTGCAACGTTTTTTTGATTTACTTCAGCATATGATTCTGCCGGTGATGACTTTGGCCCTGAGCATGTTCATGGGCACTGCCAGATATTTGCGCACCAGTCTCGATGATGTTCTGGAGCAGGACTATATTCTGGCCGCCCGGGCCAGGGGAGTGGGGCACTGGCGCCTCATGTTTCGCCACGCCCTTCCCAACGCGCTGCTTTCTCTGGTGACTCTGGTGGGATTGCATTTGCCCTTTCTCCTGGGCGGAGCTGTGGTCGTTGAGGTGGTTTTCGGCTGGCCGGGAATGGGCCGCGTCACCGTCAATGCCATTGGGGACCGTGATTATCCGGTGATCATGATCACCACCCTGGTGGCTGCCCTGGCTGTGGTTCTGGGGTCTCTGCTGGCTGATATCTTTTACATGAAGGTTGATCCACGGGTTCGTTTGGGCAGCAAGGGAGCCGGCGATGTTTAAACGTCCTGGTGCCATTATTTCCCTGACTCTGCTTCTGCTGGCCCTTCTGGTTCCCTTGTTTCATTTGGGTGACCCCGTGGCTTTGGGTGATCTTGAGGAGCGTTTGTTGCCTCCTTCCGGTGATCATCTCATGGGCACTGATATTCACGGACGGGATGTTCTGCTGCGCCTGGTTTATGGTAGCCGCGTCTCTCTGCTGGTGGGCTGGGTCAGTGTTATGGTTGCGGTGGGAATTGGTACGGCTGTGGGCCTTTTGGCTGGGCTCGGACCCCGCCGCCTGGACCGTGGTCTGATGCTGGTGACCGATCTCTTTCTGGCTTTCCCCCGCCTTTTCCTGGTCCTTTTGCTGGTCTCCCTGGCGAAACCATCGCTTTCTCTGGTGATGTTTGTCATTGGCCTGACGGGCTGGATGCCTGTGGCCCGGCTGGTGAGGGCTGAAGCTCTCAGTCTGCGGGAACGGGATTTTATCCATGCAGCCCGAGGGTTGGGTTTGTCGTCCTGGCGGGTGGCCACCCGGCACATCCTGCCCAATCTTCTGCCCACCATCATTGTCACAGCAGCCCTGCGGGTGGGCGGCGCCATCCTGACCGAGGCATTTCTCAGCTTCCTGGGACTGGGTGTGCAGGAACCGGGCATCAGCTGGGGTGGCATGATTCAGCAGGGGCGCAACCACCTTGTGGACGGTTGGTGGCTGGCCACTTTTCCCGGATTAGCTATCGCCCTGACGGTCATCGGCTACAATCTGCTGGCTGATGATATCCGCAATGCCCTGGACCCTACCCGGCCACAGGGAGGTTCAGACCATGACTGAATCTTTGCTGCAGGTGGAAAATTTCAAGGTTGGTTTTGCCGGCCACTGGATTCTTCAGGGTGTTGACCTGGAAATTTTTCCCGGGGAGGCGGTGGCTTTGAGCGGTGCGTCCGGTTGTGGAAAAAGTCTGCTGGCCCGAGCCCTCTGCGGACTTTTACCGGCTAAGGCTCACAGCTCGGGACGTATTCTCTGGAAAGGGACATTGCTTTCCGGGGACGATGGCGCAGGATGGGACGGGTTGCGTGGAGGCCAGCTGAATTTGATGCTGCAGGAGCCTGCAACCAGTTTGAATCCCGTGCTGAGCGTGGGCAGGCAGATTGCAGAATCCTGGAGCCTGCACCACCGGGGGCAGAATACCAACGCCGAGGCTGAGACCATCAATCTGTTGCAGGAAGTGCGTATTGAGGATCCCGCCCGTGTGAGCCGCATGCATCCTCATCAGTTGAGTGGAGGCATGAAACAGCGTGTTTTGTTGGCCGCCGCCCTGGCCTGCGAGCCCAGCCTTTTGATTGCCGATGAGCCCACCACTGCTCTGGATCCCACCGTTCAACGAGATATTCTTGCTTTGCTGAGGGACGTGCGCTTGCGCAGGCAAATGGCCATGCTGTTCATTTCGCATGATCCCCATTTGGTGGCTTTGCTTTCGGATCGCTCGTGTGAAATGCGCAAAGGCAGACTTTTTCCCAGTGGTGAAGATGGCTGTGATGCTGCGCAGGATTCGGTGCGTCCTTTTTCCATTGCCGAAATTCAGGAAAAGCAGCCGGTTCTGGTGGCCGAGAAACTGGTGGTTGAATATGCGAACTCTCGGTGGAGCCGGTTTGCCGGAGATGGTTCAGCTGTAGTCAAGGCTGTGGCGGAAGTGGATATGGAGTTGCGCCCGGGCATGGCTGTGGGATTGGCTGGGGAATCGGGTTGTGGCAAAACAAGCCTGGCCAGAGCCCTGGTGCACCAGGCACCTGTCAGCAGCGGCACCATTTTTTTGGGCCAGTCCGATTTTCTGGCGGCCCGGGGCGAAACCCTGCGCCGGGGGCGACGAAAGGGCCAGCTGGTCTTTCAGGATCCTGCCGGATCGCTCAATCCCCGGCAAAAAATTGGGGCTATGCTGCAAGAGGCCGCCAGTCCGCACCAGAGTCCGGTGGCTGAGATGTTGTCCGAAGTGGGACTTACTCCTGACCTGGAGCATCGTTATCCACACACCTTGTCGGGAGGGCAGCGCCAAAGGGTTGCCCTGGCCCGGGCCCTGGCCACACAACCGGAGTTTTTGATTGCCGACGAAGTGACCAGTGCCCTGGATCCCAGGGCTTGCCGGAAGATCATGTCCCTTTTGGCGGGTATCATGAAACGCCGGCGCCTTGCCGTGCTTCAGATCTCTCATGACCTCAATTTACTGGAGCGCTGGTGTCATCAGGTTCAGGTCATGCTCGGTGGTGTAATTTTAGAGGTTTATCCTGGGGGCAAAGAGGCTGTTGTCCGGCATCCTTACACCCACAACTTGCACGCGTCGATGCCAGTTGCCCTCCGGGGGCAGGAGCAGAGTCTGCAGGAAGGGGAAAAACACACGAAGGAGATTAGAGGCAGCAAAAGCGGGGCATGCCCTTGGGCACACTCCTGCAGAGACGCTATTTCTACCTGTTACAAGGTTTTGCCACCATTGGTCTTGGTGGCTGAGGGCCATCTTTCACGATGCCCCGTTGTTGAAGCCACGGTCTCTTCAACTTTTATTGACACGTAATAGGCCAATCTCTATATTCAAACACCAGTTGCATGACGGGTTCCCAAAAAGTCCCGTGAAGCACGGCAGGACTGCAAATTCACCGTGAATTTCAGCCGTCAGTTAGGCACCCCACACTGCCCGGCTAAGGATCAGTGCGAAACTATAGATATCAGATCACAGGTTCTCACCCGAACCCAGCTTCGGTCGGATTAGGTTCCCCCGAAAGGAGCGCATTTATGCTCCGGCGCCACCGGATCAGTTGGACTATGTCCTTTTTGCTTCTGATGTTCCTGGTCACTTTGTTGGCCCCAACTATCGCTATGGGACAAGCCCCGGCGACTATTGAGGGTACAGTAAAGGACAAGGAGACAGGCGAGCTTCTTGATTACGCCAACGTCTTGTTGGTGGGCACCACCCGAGGGACCATGTCTCTTGGTGGCGGCCTCTTTTACTTTCAGGGTATGCCTCCCGGAACCTACACCGTCAAAATCCTCTATCTGGGTTACGCGCCCGTTGAGCAAACAGTGACCCTGACGGGTGGAACAACCTCCAAGCTGACCTTCAGTCTCGAAACCGTCATCGTTGAACAGCTGCAGGCTTTCGACGTTGAAGGCGCCGAATACATGGTCGATGTCAAGAACACGGTGAACGAGCAGACCGTTAGTTCAGAAACTTTTGAGAAATTTGCCATTGATTCAGTTGAAGACGCTCTGTCCAAGCAGGCTGGTGTGGTCACCCGTGCCGGTGAATTGTACGTGCGTGGTGGTCGTTCCGGTGAAGTGTCCTACCAGATGGATGGCGTGACGGTCAGTAACCCGCTCGGTGGCGGACACATGGAAGTTTCAACTCTTTCGGTCGAGAACATCAGTATGGTTACCGGTGGTCTGGATGCGAAGTACGGTAATGCTCTTTCCGGTGTGGTGAATGTGATCACCAAGGAAGGTGGCCAGAAGTTTGGTGGCGCTGTGCGTTTCCTGACAGATGATTTTGGTCGCCAGGATAAGACCTACACCAACTATGATCGTCTTGAGTACCAATTCGGTGGTCCTATGCCTCTTCAGGGTCTGACCTATTCAGTCTCTGGTGATTTCATGTTCACTGATGGTGAAAACACCTCAGTGGCTCATCGTCCCGAATACAAGGCCAAGGTTGGCGATACCACCTTGTTCAAGTTCCGTCGCCGTCAGTTCAACTCGGCCAAGGGTTCGATCAAACTGGCCTACACCATGGACGAGAACCGGAAAAAGGTCACCGCTGAGTATTCCTATTCACAGTCTCTTGCTGAACGTTATGCTCCCAACTGGAGTGTCGAAGGCTACGGCCGCCGGATCATTTACCTTCCTGAGGTTATTACTCCATCCCAATCCGGCCGTCCCGATTATTATGCCACCGGTCGTTCCATTCCCGTCTATTACGGTCCCTGGTTTGACACCATGCTGGAAACCGCCCGTACGGTTCTGGTTGTGGATGAGCGCAACGCCAGTGAGCAACATCAGCAGATGCCCATTCTCGAAGTGCGCAGCGCCAATGACAACCGGCTTTACACCGTGGTGGCCCATGCTTCTTTTGATGGGTTCAAATATCCCTATTCCTCATTCAGCACTGTTGCCCAGGACAGCTCCTATTCGGAGTTCAACTCAGCCAACCGCATGGGCCACGCAAAGTCTATCGGCCAGGTTGGTAAAATTGTATGGCGGCACAACCTGACTGATCGCACCTACTACAATGTGCGTCTCGGTATGGTGGCCTTTGATACCCGCGACGGTGTCAGCGATAAAGACCCCTGGCAGTACAATCACGGTGGCATCTGGTCCCCGGGGTTGTTCACCGGCCAGAGCCGTCTGTATCAGCAGGGATCCGATTATTACACCGATCCACTCAATGGTTATTTCGTAACCACCAGTGACAACAACTACTATTTCGAAGAGTACAGCCGTGTCTACAGTCTGGGCTCAGAGATTATCAGTGCTCGCTGGGATGGTCACCAGGTTGAAGCCGGGGGAGAGATTCGTTACAACGATCTCGAACGTTACTCTCTGGCCAATCCGGCAGTGATGCGGCAGAGTCGTTTCACCGGCGAGTACAGCCAGGGTGGTAACCGGAACATCTTCCACACCTACAACCCTGAGGCCTCTCTGTATGGCCAGGATCGTTGGGAATACGAAGGCATGGTTGTGAACTATGGTCTTCGTTGGGACATGTTCTCACCCGGTACCGCTGCAGCCATCGAACTGACCAACGAAGATGTTGATGGCAACGTGGTCAAATACAAGACGGCATTCCAGCCTCGTCTTGGGTTTGCATTCCCCATCACCGAGCGTGACGGTTTCTACTTCCACTATGGTCGTTTTGTGCAGTTCCCCAGTCGTGAGTACCTGTTTGCCAGCCAGGACCCCGTGGGTAATGCCGGTATTCTTGGTAATCCCAACCTGGACCCTGAAACCACCGTGCAGTACTCCGCAGGTATCAAGCACCAGTTCACCGATCACATTGCCGGTCAGTTCTCTCTTTACAGTAAAGACATTTACGACCTGATCGCCGCAACCACCGTGACTGATGCCAGCACCGGTAATACCCTGAGTCGCTATATCAATAAGGCCTACGCATCGGCCCGTGGTATTGAGATGACTTTGGATAAACGGTACAGCGATCACTACCAGTTCCGTTTTGCCTACACCTTCTCTTTTGCTGACGGTGTGGCTTCCAGCACGGCTTTTGGTGCCAATCCTGAAGGATTGCAATTCCTACCCAACCAGGAGTTGCCCCTCAATTGGGATCAGCGTCATACTCTGAACATCATGTTCCTGTTGATGGAACCCGGTGTGTGGTCTTCATCATTCACCTTCTCATACGGCAGTGGTTTCCCCTGGACTCCATTTGACCGCTTTGCCAAACGCCAGGATCCCATGCTTGAAAACAGCGAGCGGTTGCCGGCTACTTATCAACTGGATGTCCAGCTTGAGCGAAACATCAATTTCTACGGGAAAAGGCTTTCACTGCAGCTGCAGGCATTCAACCTCCTGAATCAGGATATGGTTGTTTCAGCAGGTGGCGGTGGCATCAATCCTGGCATGATTAACGGGGCAGGCTACGGAGGTATGGGTTACCTCACAGAAACGGGTAAATTTGGCGCTTCATTGTTGCAGGATGAAGACGGTGACGGCGAAGACGAATATATTCCCATCGTGGATCCCAGAACCTTCGGAGCCCATCGCTTGTTCCGAATTGGTGTGGGTTATTATTTCTAGGGGCAGTGCACAGGAGCTGTGGAAAAACCACGGTCTTGTTGAAAGGATAGCAATGTTCGGCACCATCATTAATACGGCCAAGGGTTCTGGCGTTCAGGCATTGAATGTCTGTTCGGTGATACTCCTGTTGCTGTTGGTATGTGTGGCTGCTCCGGCTGAGGCCCGCATGGACACACCCAATCCCATTGCGGATTTGGGCTACAATCCGGGCGGTATCTTTGAGCTGGAGGGTGATTTTGTCATGAATGTGGGTGAGGCCCAGATCAATATCACCAATTTTGGTTTGATCGGTTCGGGTTTCAGCGCAGCCACTTCATTTTCTCACGCTCCATCCTGTCAATGGCCAGCAGGCAGTGGCGACGAATATCTCTGGGCTGCTGGACTATGGGTTGGCGGTGTGGTTCTGGGTGAACGCCTGGTTTCCATGGGTGGCTGGTCTTCGGAATGGATGCCTCTGGATGAACTTGAAGCTACAATTTACGAAGCTGTCGGAACCAAATTGATTCGTCCGGGGGGCAATTCTCTGGCCAGTGGGCGACGATCCCCAATGCCCGGCGAAGACGATGATCTTGATGGACTCATTGATGAAGAGATCCTCAATGGCAAAGATGACGATTTTGATGGTCTCATCGATGAGGATTTTGGTCAAATTGGCAACCAGATGATGGTTCTGACCAATTACGATAATACTCGTCTGGCCCAGGAAACCTATCCCGATCATACTCCCATGAACCTCGAAGTGGTTCAGACAACTTTCCAATGGGAAAATGATCAGGTTGATGATTTTGTTGGTTTTGA
>JAOZJV010000535.1 GCA_029935695.1 Candidatus Krumholzibacteriia bacterium
TGGCATATCAATAAAACCGCTCAGGCTACCACCTAAAAGGATGGACCAAACGATCAAACCGAATGCTGTGACTAGACCAATTATTGTTGCAATATCCACACTAGGTCTCCTGGATGCCCATGCTCAATATTTTTCCTAAAGAGCGAAAAATTTTATCCTTCATAAACAGAACCGGGTCCTCCGGTGGGAATGGGATAAATTTTCGCCATGGACCGGTAGCTCACTGCCATCTGAATCACGTCGTCCAACTCTTCAAGAACAATGATCTTGCGCCCGGTTGTCAGGCTAATCAAGGTGTCTGGAACAGCTTCGACAAACTCGATCAAATCGGCGTTCACCACTAACTCTCTACCATTTAGTTTCGTTACCTTAATCATAAACTTTAGCTCCTATCCCGTTTCAGTGGGATGCTGCCGGCCTTGAAAACAAGGCCGGCGGGAAAGCACCCAGAGCCAAATTACCTGACGAGGTTGACCAGTTCCTGCATGACCTGATCAGCAGTTGTGATCACCCGGCTGTTAGCCTGGAAGGCGCGCTGAGCCACCACCAGGTTGGTGAATTCTTTGGCCAGATCCACGTTACTGGTTTCCAGGGCTCCAGGAACCAGGGTGATGCCATTGCCCGTGCCTGCAAAAGTTTCCACCGGTTGTCCGGAGTTACCACTGCGGCGGTAAGTATTGTTGGCTTCACGCATTAAACCATCGGAGTTACTGAAAGTAGCCATGGCGATGCGACCGAGGTTGCGCATGGTGTCATTGCTGAAAATGCCGGTAATCGTGCCGGTTTGGTCGATGTTGAAATCAACCAGGCTGCCAGTGCCGAAACCGTCTGCGATTCCCTGAAGACTGCCGCTGCCGGCAAATTGGGTCAAGCCGGTCAGGGCCCCCACTTCACCGTAATCCACCGTCATGGTGACCGGATCGGCCCCCTGGGCGCCGCCAACATTGGGGTTGTAAGTGATGCCAGTGGCGCCACCATCATAAGTGAAATTGGAAATGGAACCGTTGGTGTTGAAGCTGACGGTACCGCTGCTGCCGCCGGTGATTTCCTCACCACCATCCATGCTTGCGGTCCAGACCCACTGATTCAAGCCAGGTTCTTTTTCAAATTCAAAGTTGATGTTGTGCTGGGTGCCCAGGCTGTCATAAGTCACCGTGGCCATGGAGAACGTCTTTTTGTCCACGGCGTCCTGGGTTGGGTCAAAATCGAATCCTGCTGCCAGGGCTTCGTTCTCAATACCCTGCTGCGCAACGGTGATGTTGCTGATAGCGTTTTCGGTTCCCGGTTCACCGGTGAGAATCATTTGACCCAAATTATTGATGGTACCGGGAGAGCTGGTGGTGCCCAGGCTGAATTGGATTTGATTCATGATATCACCAAGGTTGGTGGTGGCTGTGACACCCATGTTGACAGGGGAAGCGGCTTCGCCACCCACTGTTCCACCGAGATCGAGGGTGTCGCCATCAGCAAGATTCATGGCCTCGCCACTGGGCGAATAAAGGTCTGTGGCCAGAGTGGTGTCATCGGCATAAGCCAGCAACTGGCCACCAGCTCCACTGGCTCCGATGCTGATGTTGCCAAAGTTGAAAAGGGTGTTGAATTCGGGACCCGCTACCATAGACAGGCCGCTGAAATCAACGCCCGAGGTATTGTCCACCGTGAAAACACCATCGGTGATGGCCACCGTTGCCGCATTACCGGCAGCAGTCAAAGAGGTTTGAAGCCAATCGCGGATGTCTTCAAGGCTTGTAGTGGAAGTGATGGGCATGGTCGCGGACGACAAAGGAGCGCCACCATCATCCTGGCCACCAATGGAAATCACATCCCCTTCGTTGAGTCCGAGGGGCAGGTCCAGCAACTCATCAGTGCCGCTGCCTGCTCTCATAAAAGAAGCGCTTTGCATGATGGTACCCTTGGCGTCACTGGCGCTGTCCAGGTTCCCCATCATCTGGACCGAAGTGGTGGCCGAAGCAGGCACGACAAGAGAGGGGTCGATGAAGATATCAGTTAAGGGACCAGTGCCCAGGACACCATCTGCATCTGCCATCACCCCTTGAACCCGAAGGCCTGTGGATGGGTTGACCAGAGTATTTTCACTGTCGAGACCAAAAATCCCGGCTCTGGTGAAAACATTGCTTGATCCATCGCTGAGGATAAAGAAACCAGGACCCTGGATGGCAAGGTCTGTCTTTTTACCAGTGGTCTGGAAATTACCCTGGTTGAAGTTGGTGTCGATGCTGCCCACATTGGTGCCCAGCCCGATTTGCTGAGGATTGGTGCCGCCCAGGCCGCCACTGACGGGCCGGCTCGCAGAGCGGATGGTTTGGGTGAGCATTTCGGTGAAGGTGACGCGGCCGGATTTGAATCCGACGGTGTTGCTGTTGGCGATGTTATTGCCAATTACATCGAGGTTGGTCAGGTTTGCAGTCAGACCGGAAACACCAGAGTACAGAGACTTGAACATTTTAATCCTCCTGGATTGTCGTCTTGGCGGAAGGCTATACCCTCCGCCGGCCGCTTCAACTTACTTTATAAATTTCCGACACGTAGTATTCCTGATCGCCAACCGAGACGACCGCTACGTTGTTATCGTACCTCAGGCCTTCCACCGCTCCTGTTTTCAGGAGCTCGAAAGGCACATCGATGCCACCATTGCTGATGGAGACATCCAGCGTGTATTGTCCATCGGCGAAAGGTTCGCCGTCTTCATCAAGACCATCCCAGTTGATGTTGCTCAATCCACCGGAAACGTCCACTTGGTAGTGATCCACCACATTGCCGCTTTCATCCAGTACATCCACAAAGGCCGTGCCGGGGCCCTGGGTGTTGACAACGTTTTCACTGGTTGAACCACCGGTCATTTCAACCGTGTCTCCTACAACGGTGACGTTTTTCCCCACAAGAGCGAGCATGGCCGTATTGTTCACCGATTGGCCCACCATGATGCTTTCCTCAAGTTTGTCATTCATGGCCGTCACCTCATCCAGCATTGTGAG
>JAOZJV010000536.1 GCA_029935695.1 Candidatus Krumholzibacteriia bacterium
TGGAGAACATTCCCGCTGAAAATGGGATTATTCTGTGCAAGCACCAGTCGGCCTGGGAGACTTTTGCCCTGCAATTCATTTTTCCGGCCCAGGTTTGGGTTCTGAAACGTGAATTGCTGTGGATTCCCATTTTTGGATGGGGACTGAAAGTGGTGGGCTCCATCGCCATCGACCGCAAAGGTGGTAAGAAAGCCCTGATGCAGGTGATCAAACAGGGCACTGAGCGTCTGCAGCGTGGCTTGTGGGTGGTTATTTTTCCTGAAGGAACCCGCATTGCCCCTGGCAGTAAGGGCAATTACAGCATCGGAGGGGCCATGTTGGCAGCCCGCAGCGGGTATCCGGTGGTTCCGGTGGCCCACAATGCCGGCGAGTTCTGGTCCAGGAGTTTTATCATCAAACCCGGCACCGTGAAAGTCGTCATCGGCCCGGTTTTGCAGCCTGAAGGCATGAAAGCCAGCGAAATCAACATCCAATCGGAACAGTGGATAGAAGATCAAATGGCAGCTATCACCAATATAGATCAACAACTTGCAGCGCCAATAGCCGATAAGGCTCAAGGGTGATAATGTCCAAAAGTAAAAAAACAGGTGGAAAACACCTTTTAATTTTGGTATAATCACGTTGTTAAAGGAACAAGGCCCTTTTGGGGGCTGGTTCTCTGGTCAAGTTGGACTACGGAGGTAGTGAAATGAACGCACGATACAACTGGTTACTCACTCTGACTTTGCTGGCCGCTGTGGCTATTCCCCAGTTGGCATCTGCTGATCCCGTGTACTGGGAAGGCAATGGCCATTATTACGAATATCTTGAGCCCCTGGTGAGCTGGGAAGAGGCTCATATTATTGCCGAGAATCGCACTGTTGGTGGCAATCCTGGGTACCTGGTCACCTTGACCAGCCAAGAGGAAAACGATTTCGTATATGATGTTGTTCTGGGTGGAGACGCCCCTGCTCCTTACGGCGATCCCTGGATTGGCGGCTATCAGAACAGCGATCACAGCGATCCTGCCCTGAACTGGCACTGGGTCACTGAAGAAGAGTTTAGTTGGACGAACTGGGCACCGGGCGAGCCCAATGATTTCGACAACCTTTATGCTGAAATGTACCTGCAGTTCAGTGCTGGTGCCGGTGGCATGTGGAATGATCATCACAGCATCAATCCCAAGCCCATGATTGTGGAGTATTCTGATGATGTGGTGGCCACCGTGGGCGCCAGTTGGGGCGAGGTTAAGTCGCTGTACCGGTAATCATCAGCTGATGATCAGATAGTTAATTGAAATGAAAGAAGGCCCTTTTTGAGGGCCTTCTTTTGGTTGTTGCATCCGTGTTCAATCCGATATACCTGTCCTCGCTGTTAGGTGCTGTCTGGAATGATTCGGATCATGAACTCACCAAACAGCGGGACAGTAAACGCGTTTTCGCCATGGCCGGGACTGTAAATCATGCCCTTTTTGATCAATGAACTTCTGGTTGGCGATACGGATTCTACTTTTTTTCCAAGAGCCTCTGCGATATCGCCAGACCTGTGCTGGCCTTCACCGAGTCCTGCCATTGCGCGTAAATAGCGCTTCTCGTTGGGAGTCAGTCGATCGAAGCGGACGCGGAAGAAACTGGCATCAAGATCTGCCAGTGCAAATATTGATGCCTTATCGACATCAGATTTTTCAATTGGCGGTTCGTCCGCTGCATCCCAGCTATGTTTTCCCCACTCCTGCAAAAAATACGGATAGCATTGTGTCTGGTTCAAAATTTCTTCGATGGCATCATTACTTATTTCAACCCCTTCTTCACGGGCCGGATTAATGATGGCGTCCCGCGCATCTGATTCTTCAAGTTGATTAATGGGAATGAACTCAAACAATCTTTCGGCATAGGACTTGGCCCTTCCCATTTGACCTAACAATTGAGGCAGGCCTGCCGCAACAATGGTAACAGGGAGTTGATACTGGCTGACGCGATGCAATGCCGAAATAAGTGCTGCCAGCTGTTCTTCAGGAAGATATTGAAGTTCATCAATAAATATTACCAGGGCAGTTTTCCGGTCGATTGCGGCTTTTCCGATGGCAAAGAACAACTCCGCCAGGTCGACATCGAGATCGCCCGAATCAGCGAGGCCTCTTTCGGCCTCAAAGTCGAGACCGATTTCGATGTCATGGTATTTTATCTTGAGAGCATTGGCGAAACCGGCCAGTGCGCGCATGGAGTTTGCCAAGCTGTCTTTTATTTCCTCACCTTTACTTAGTTTCAGTAGTGCGACCCTTAAATTTGGCACGAGAATGCCAGGCAAAGTTCGGCCTTCAGGGGCTTCGATGGGCACTACGGTGAAACCGCGTGCTTCAGCGTCAATTCTAATTTTGTTGAGTAAAACAGTTTTGCCGACACCGCGAAGACCGTAATAAATAAAACTCCTCGCAGCCCGCTTATTTCTAATTCGGTCCAGAGAAATTGCAGCACGTTCGATGATATCGTCACGTCCCGCCAAATCTGGTGGCGGGTTACCAGCGCCGGGTGCATAGGGGTTTAATCTGGGATCCATTACCATTGATCCATTTCATTTATAGCGACCTGACCCAATCTTATCGAATTTCAATAAGGTATAGTAAGTTTCTTATAAGTCAATGGATCTCTGCCCCTGTCCTTCAAACAAATATTCAGCCTCCACACTGTGCCTTGCCCCTTTCGGAGTAAGAATGGAACTGAAAAGAGTGAACCGATCAGCAATGAATTCGCTGGTTTCAAGCAGCCCGTATTCTTCCAGAAAATTACCCACTCTTTGCTCTGGCGTATCTTTCAAACGGGCCAGGGTAATGTGAGGCGAGTAATTCCCCTTCTCAGGTTCAAGACCCGCCTCTCTGACCAGAACCGACTCAATCTTTTTTTGAAAATGCAGAAGCTCCGGGTTGAGTGCCACCCCGGCCCACACCACTTTGGGCTGTCTGTGGGCAGAAAATCAACCCACTCCTGTGAGTTGCAGTTTGTAATTTTCCGCCTGCTCTT